>NZ_BAAGAB020000060.1:0-16217 GCF_047159895.1 Lysobacter xanthus | reverse complement strand
TCTTCGGAAAAGCGCTTCTTCACGTCCAATCTCCTTGCTGTCGGGGATTGGACTCCAGATCGGCGTGCTACTCAAAATCGGGGGGACGTCTCCGTGTCACCGCACCCAAGTGTGCTCATGGTCCGTGACGCGAAGTTGGCCATAGGCGGCTCGGCTCGATTCGTCAGCGCCGGCAGGACGCAGGAGTAGGCACGACTCCAGCTATGTGGCGGCGGTCGCCGCTGGTCAGCGGACGCGCGCAGTGCGAAGGTCACTTGCCAGTGTCATGGAAACACCCTTGAATGGGGTCTAGCGACCTGTCAAAACCGACGCCGCTTCGCCCAGGTGTAAGGCTTATCGGGAGCCTCTCTGTCATGGCCGCAACATCCATGCGAATCCCGGCCGTCGTATTCGGCCTTTGCTTTTTAGCAGCGGGCGTCGTCTGCTACTACAGCGTCTTCCAATGGGCCACGAACGCATCGCAGCGGAGCCCGTGGGATGTGGCGCTCATTGCGTGTGTGGGGACAGTGTTGGGAGCCGCCGGCGCGGCGATGGTGGCGTTCGGCCTTGGCAGAGCGGGTGCCGCCGGCATGATGGCCGCCTATTCGCTGCTCGCCTTCGTTCTCACGTTCAACTGGGTTGCCTTTGCACCTGGTGAACGCCCCTTTGTGCGAAAAACGTCGAGATCTTTCTCTGGCCTCGAAAGAAAGGCCGTTTCCGAAAGCGAAGGGCGCGCGGTATTCGGCGTGGCGGCGCTGCTGATGGATACGCTGATCCTTTATGGATTTATCGCGCAGCGCCGGCGAAAAGCCTGAGAATCCGTCCCCGCCGACGCCGCGTCGCAGCGCGGCTTGACTCAGGTGTTACGCCACACGCGCTTCCCAAGGAGCCTTGCCATGCGAGCCGCCGTCGCCATCGCGTTCATGCTTTCGCTCGTGCCGCTCTCGGCGTCAGCGGACCAGGCGTCCCCGGGTGCGGCGCCAGTGTCGGAGATCCTTGCTGCGGACTCGACCTGGGCCAGAGCCATCCTGAGTCAGGACCCTGCGGTGCTCCGACAGGTAATGTCGCCCGAGTACCGGCTTACGTTTGCAAGCAACGACAAGAGCATCGATTTGAAGACCTGGATGCAGAACTTCATGAAGATGAAGATGCATGCGTATAGCCCGCGGGTTACGCACCTGCGATTGCTGGGTCCGGACGCGGTCGCCGCTACCGTTTCTTCGAACTGGGAAGCGACATTGGCCAATGGCAAAAGGCTCAGCGAGACCTTTACTTCGATCGACACATGGCAGCGCATTGATGGGCGCTGGATCGCGGCAGGCAGGCATGTGGTCGATTTGAAGGTTCTCGAGCGCCCCCCGGGCAATTGAGGGTCGCGCGTGCACCCTGACAATGCTTCCAGGCCGACGCCGCTGGGCGGCTCGGCTTGGCTCCGGTGTCAGCCCTCCCCTTGCCATGCCAGCGCCCACCGGGCCCTGCAGAAGCCAGAGCACGGCGAAGCAACTCATGCGCTACGAAACGCTCGGTGAAGCGAAGCCTGCGGCCATGGGCTTGCTACACAGGTATGGCAAAGACTCTCGCCGTACGCCGCAGTCAGTGCAGCTAGGGGCACCTCTCCAGCAGAGAGCGGAAACAGGTGCCCAAGTCGACGCCACCTCGCGGCGCGGCTTGATTCATCTATTCGCCGTCGACGACGAGTGCGCCGGGATCGTGATGGTTTCCTGATCCTTGAGCCACGCCAGTGCGTCGGTCCTGTCCGAACCGATGTGCGCACGCAGCCCGAGACGCCCCGCGAGAACGACGCCCACGCGCTCCTCGTCGATGATGTGGTCTGGTGCCACGATCGCGAGCGCGGTCCCGATGCGCGCGGTTCGCGCGAATTCATGCGCGATCTCGATTCGCGCGACGAAGCTCGGCGGTTCGAGTCCCGCCGCAGAGCTGAGGTCGACGAGCACACGTTGATAGCCGTTTGCCGCCGCCCAGTTGAGCACCGCACAGACGCGCTCGCGCGCCCCGGCCAGTCGCAACTCGCCGCGCGCGGCATGGATCGAAACGCCGTCCTCGGTAATTTCCAAGTCCACCCGGTCCTCCTGGCGCTCATCCCAGGCATCGGGCGTACGAGTCGCCGCGCCGCTCATCGGTCGACGGCCCACACTTGGTCGGGTCTTCGCGCAGGCGGGCCGCGCTCCTCGACCCCGGGGCGTACACGGGCGAGTGTGGCGCGGTGCAAATCGGCATGACGGCGGCAGGTGTCGTGGTACAGACCACCGCAAAAGTGCGCCGGCCGACAGCGACAACACCGATTCCACGGTCAGTCCCGCGGCAATTTCGCTCGAAACCATCCGGTTCGAACGCGGCGGCACTCACGTGCGGCGCCGTACAGGGAAGAGGCACGAGCTTGGCAGGTCGCCGTGCTGCTCACGTCTCGGGCCTCCCGATACGCCGTTTGATGCGCAGCGCACGTAGAGATCGGGGCACTCCGGCCCTGTGGGGCCGCGAGCGTTTCGGGGGACTTCGGCTGATCGTCGCGGTCGCGTCGATGCAAGCGGCGCACGGACCGGATTGGGTGCATGGTCGCCTATGCGTGTCGCATTGATCGTCGAAGTTGCCCTGCGGCGTCCATGAGGGAACCGCGCACAGGCCCCGCCCACACCGGTCTATTTCGACCTGGCGAGGATTGCGCGGACGATGGGACGGAAAGCCCAGCGGCCGCCTGATGACCTACATGTTTGCGTGCTTTGTTTGGCTCGGCGTTGGAGGAACGTTGGCTTACGATCAGGGACAGCAGCCGCCGCCGGACCGAGCGCAGCTGACGCATGAGAGTTCGTGCGGACCGACGCCGCTTCGCGGCGTGGCTCAACTCAGGTAGCAGGTACGCATTTGAAGGCAGCCACGCTCGCCAGGATCGTCGTCGCGTTTCTGCCTTTGCTTGTCCTCGGACAGGCTGTCCTCTGGAGCTTGCCGACCACGCTGGGCGCGCCTGCGTTCAGGACGCTCTTTCTCGCGTTGAATGCACTGGGGCTGCTCGCGTACGCCTAGCTGTTGAACCGAGCGTCGCACGCGGCCTCGGTGCGCTTCCGCCGCACCGGATGGTTGGCGTCGCCATTCTTCTTCATCGCGGGACTTGCAACTGGGAGTGCCGCCGCTACTCCGCCCGATCTCCTGAGCCTGGTCGTGAATCTGTCGGCGTCGCCTCTGGCGGAAGAGCTGATCTTCCGCGGCTGGATGTACCGGCAGGCTCAACATGGGCGACAACGATTGTCGTTGCCCGGGCTCGTCCTCATCACCGCTCTTTTTGCCGCATCGCACTTCACTTGGTACTGGCCGTATTTCATGTTGCTGGTTGCGCTGGGATGCGCGCTCCACCTCGTTCGCCATTTCAGCGGCTCGGTCTTGCTCGCAGTCCTGTGCCACGCGGGGTTCAACGCTGGCGCGTTCGCGAGGTAACTCGCGCTCGGCAGGTAGGTTGTCGACCGTGCGGCCGGACGGCACGGTGGCGCACGAGTGTCGAGTCGGGCGCGGAAAATGCGTGGCTCGCGACGGGCGATGACTTTCCACCCTTGGCGGACCGCAGGCCCCGACGCAGCATGGAGGCCCGTCCTCCGCTGGTACCGCATGAATCCCTCGCGCGCTCTCGTGCTCCTCGCTGCGTCGATCGCCCTCGGCGGCGTCGTGATCCACGTGGGTGCGGTGATCGCCGGCCCTTCGTGGTTCGAGTTCTTCAATGCGCCGCCGAGGGTCCTCGCCTCGGCGCGGTCCGGAACCTGGTTGGCACCGGTCAGTGCGCTCGCCATTGCGGGACTGATGGGCCTGTGCGGCCTCTACGCCGCCTCGGCAACGGGGCTCGTTCGTCGGATGCCGTTGCTACGCATCGGGCTGGGCACCATGGCGGTGGTGTGCCTGGTGCGCGCGTTGCTTCTGCCCGTGCTGGCCGTGCGTCACCCGGAGCTGCGAAACCTGTTCGAGGTGGTCAGCGCCGTCGTCTGGGGCATCGCGGGGCTTGGCTTCGGCGTGGGCGCCCGGATGGCTGGGGCGCGTCCTGACGACGCCGCCGTGCGGGCGTCGCTGCGCGGACCGGCCTGACGCCCGTCGAGGAAGGCGTCACGCGCATTGGGCGGGCCCCCTCCCGACGGTGGCGCGGCAGGACACCAAGGCGACGACTCCGCGGGTGATCGCCGCGGCCTAATGGCCCGTACCTGGGCGCGCGGCGCTGCGGTAGGCTGGGTTCCCGGTCACGCTGGGACGAACCGGAACCCCGTCGACACTAAGGAGGGTTTATGCGACCGCTTAACGTAATGGTGGTGCTGTTCCTGGCTGCATCGCTCTCGGCGTGTGCGACCGGCGGGTCGAAGGATGCGGCGGAAACCAGGGCGTACCGGAACCAGCGAGCCGTTGCCGATGCGACGGCGGGCCGAGCCCAGCTGCAGCAGCAGGTGGCCGAGCAGCGCGCGCAGGAGCGTTTCATCGATCAGCGCGAGGGGCGAGTCGCGCCGCACTGAGCACGACGCGACGTCGGGCCGTGGCATCACCGGCGTGCGGCGGCGCTGCGACCAGCGGAGCGTGTCGCACGCCGTCCGTGTGCGGCAGAACGGGTCCACCGCCTCGACAGGCCGAACAAAAGGCGGGGGCGGCGGACTGATTGGCTCGATGGGCGCTGCAAATGCACCGCTCTCGCGGATCGACCCCATCGCAAGGGCTCCTCGCGGGCAGCGCGGACGAGCGGCTAGGCGCGGATGACGAGGTCTGCGCACGGCCTGCAACAACACGACACAGCGCAGACGAGCCGGCGACAGGCGCGACGGGTCGCCCGGTCGCGCGGCGTCTCCATCGGCCCTACAGTGACGTCGAATCTTCGCGAGGACCGGACCATTGTCCAGCTCCGCCGTCCCAGGCAGGCCCGTGCGCGACAACGATGATCTGCATGCGATCGATGCGCTCGTGACGCGGTTCTATGCGTCGTTCGACAACACGGCTGCACCGCCTCGACAGACGGATATCGTCTCGTGCTTCGCCGACGACGCGCGCATCGTGCGCTCCATGCCGGGCCTCGTGGAGTCCTATTCGGTGGACGAGTTCGTGGCGCCGCGGCTGGCGCTGCTGGACGGCGGCGGTCTGGTCGGGTTCTCCGAACAGGAAACGTCCGCGCAGACGCAAGTCTTCGGTGGCATCGCCGCCCGCACCTCGCGCTACGCGAAGTCGGGCGTGCTGCACGGTCGTCCGTATGCGGGTTCCGGGCTCAAGCTCTTCCAGCTGATTCGCGTGGCGTCGGGGTGGCGGATCTCGGCATTGGCGTGGACCGACGACGACGGCTGAGGACGTCGGGGCGATCGAACAGAGCGGTCCACCGGGACATCGTGCAGCTCTTGGGCTCCGGCGACGTCGGCGGACGCGGTGGTCGAGTGCCGAGTCGCAAGCCCCGGCTGCAGGCTGCGGATTTGGACGACATGCGACCCCATCCATGGCAACGCCCTAATCTGCGCCCCATGCTGGCGCACCCGGCCATCCCATCGTTCGGGTTCGCTTCGACTTCAACGACAAGGAGGTTTCCGTGTTGTCGACACTCGTCCTCGCCGCGCAGCTCGCGGCATCCCCGATGACCTTCGCCGAGGCGAAGGCCCAGGCGCTGCGCACGCACGCGGCGATGCGGACGCCCGCTCGCGAAGCGTTGTTCGACACGCAGGGTCGTACGCTCGTGGCCGCGCTCGATTCGTGCGGTTCGCCGGGCAACGACCTGTCGTCGTTCACCGTCGTGCTGCGGCTGCGGGCGGACGGCTCGGCCGCCCGGAGCTGGCGCGAAGGCGAGAGCCCCCTCGCGCGCTGCGTCGAACGGCACCTCGTCGAGGTCGGTGTGCCGGGGCGCTGGCCGGAACCGTTCTACATCGCCATCGGTGCGCAGCTCCGTGCGCCGTGACCAGGCGCGCGGGCCGTCGTCGGCCGGTGACGCGACGCGAGGTTCCGGGCGCATGACGTTCGAGCGGAAGGTCGAGGCGTATCGAGCACTCGCGGCGTCGAAGGGCCTGTCGCCGGCGACGGCCGTACCGCCGTTGTGGGCATTGCTGTGGGCCTCGGGCGTGAAGCTGCCGCCGCCGTTCTGCATGGGCGCGGTGTCGCTCTTCCTGGTCACCGGCGCGTTCTTCGGCCTGTCGTTCGGCGGCGTCGCCTGGCTCATGGGCAATCGCGGCGCACGCTCGATGTCGCTGGAGGAAGGCGCGCTCGTGGCCGTTGCGACCGGCGTGCTGTTCGGGCTGCTCATGGCGATCTGGACGCGACGCATCGCGCGGCGCCACGCATTCGGTGACTGGTCCGCGTTCGGTACGAACACGCCGCATGGATGACCCGGCCCCGTCGCTCACCTCGACGACCTTGGCGACGCTCGGCACCGTCCCCATGTCGAACGCGGTGATCGGCTTGCGCCAGGACATGGCGTGTGGCCGGCATACGCCCTTCGTTCCTTGACCCATTGACCCGTGAAAGGACTCGCCATGACGAAACCGCTCAAGCATCTCGCCGTCGTCGCCCTCCTGCTCGTCGGCGGATGCGCGACATTGACCGCGCCCACGCCGAAACCCGCAGCCGCCGCATGGACAACACCGGAAGAAGCGGTCCTCAAGGCGGCGCATGCGGCCCCGGCCGGGGTACAGGGCACCTTCGCCATGCGCGTGCGCGGCGTCGGCACGCGCGACGGTCGCGTCTATCTCAATTCCGAACAGGACTACCGGGACCAGCGAACGCTCACCGTCGCACTGACGCCGGACGTGGCACGCGAGCTCTGCGCCCGGATCGGCGTCGAATCCCCACAGGCGCTCGAAGGCCGCGACATCCTGGTGTCCGGCACCGCGATGCGCACCCGCATCTTCTTCCTGGTGAACGGACGGGCGACGGACAAGTACTACTACCAGACGCACGTCAACGTCGACCGGGCGTCGCAGATCACGCTGCGCTGATGGCCGGCGTCGCTCGCGCGAGTTCGCCGGGGTGAATCCCGTCCGCCGCGCATGCCTTGCGCTCGGCCTGTTGCTCGCGTCGTCGTCCTGCACGACGACGCCACGCGCGGGATCGGAGCGAGTGCTGTTCGTCGGCAACAGCCTGACCTACGTCGGCAACCTTCCCGCCGTGTTTTCCGCGCTGTGCGACGCGAACGGTCGGCACGTGCGGAGCGACATGATCGTCAGGGGCGGCGCCACGCTGTCGCAGAGGTGGACGGACGGTTCCGTGGCGACGGCATTGCACACGCACGACTATGCGGTGCTCGTGCTGCAGGAACGCGGCGGGGATCTCGTCTGCGCGTTCGGACCCGAGTCCTGTGCGGCGTCGCGCCGGGCGATCGTCGCACTCGCCGGCCTGGCACACGCGCGTGGCGTCAAAGTCGTGCTGCTGGGCACCTATCAGTCCAATCCGGACGTCTCGGCGGAACTCGTCGCGAAGGAGTCGTCGGCGGCCGATGAGGCCGGTGCGGTCTACGCGGAGGTGGCGACGACGTTGCCTCGCGTCAGGGCCGCGGCGCCGGAACTCACGTGGTTCGCGGCCGATGGAATGCATCCGGGCCCGGCGCTCACGCTTCTGGACGCGACCGCGCTCTACAGGGCGGTGTTCGGATCGACGCCGCGGCCTGCCGCATTGAGCGTGCGTGCACCGATCTACGCCAGCGCGAGTGGCCTGACGGAGGCATTGCGGGCGTCCGACGCGCCGGCCCCGCGCCCGGGGACGCCGGCGGGGACCGTCTATCCGTCGTCGACCGTGCGCGCCATCGTGGCGGCGGTCGACGCACGGGAGCACTGACGGCGCGGGGACGGGTCGATCGGGACTCGTGGACCTCGCCAATTCCGACACTCCGGCGCACCGTGCGCCGCGGCTTGCCTTACTGGCACGAGGCCTCCGCCGCCGGTACGCTCGGGCCATCGACCGCGGTGCGCGTCCGTTCGCGGTCACTCGATTCCATGCCTGTTCCGGGCATGCACCTGCGAGGCGACGACATGAAGCGTGTGACCGGACTCGGCGGCCTGTTCTTCAAGGCGAAGGATCCCCAGGCGTTGGCCGCCTGGTATCGCGACCACCTGGGGCTCGACGTGCAGGAATGGGGCGGCGCGGCGATCGCCTGGGGCACGCCCGACAACCCGAGCGGCACCACGATCTGGAGCCCGTTCGCGGAGGACACGACGCACTTCGCGCCGAGCACGTCGGCCTTCATGGTGAACTTCCGAGTCGCCTGCCTCACCGACCTGCTCGATGCTTTGCGCGCGGAGGGCTGCAACGTCCTCGAGCGCACCGACGATTCGGAATACGGCAAGTTCGGCTGGGTGATGGACCCCGAAGGCAACAAGGTGGAGCTGTGGGAACCGCCGGAAGGCCAGTGAGCGTCGCACGGTCGATGCACGGCTGGCATCGGTGATCCGCGCGGCGGTCGGCAGCTTCGTCGCCGCGTGGGTGCTGCTCGGGCTGATCGTGGTCACCGGGCACCTGGCCTGGGACAACCGCCTGTTGTGGGGGCCGGTCGTCCTTCTGTCGGCGAGCTGCATGGCCGCGCTCTTCGGTGCGATCGAAGACGAGCAGCACCGGCTCCCGCTCCTGCTGCTGGCGGCGACCGCGTTCTGCGCGGTGCTGGGCTATTCGCTCTTCTACGTCTTCGTCTTCGCCTTTTCGGGCCGCTAGCGCCGACGCGCCATCCGCGCGTGCGACCGGTACCATGCGGGCATGCCGTGATCGACGGCCACAGGACTGGATCGGCGCGCGCGACGCGCCGCATGCGCGGGCGATGCGATCGCCGCGACAAGGACCGGCTGCATGAGACAGGTTGCCAAGACGATCCTCGGCTACGCGGCCGCCACCTACCTGACGATGGTGCTGGTGCTGCTCGCGTACGGCATCGCGGCCCCGCGCGAGGGGGACCACGAGGTGCTGCTCGGGGCCGGCGCGAACGGTCCGAGCCTGCTGGTCGGCATGAAGAGCCGCGCCGAGCAGACGCCGCAGGGCCTGCGCATCGAGGCCGGTCGCTACTACTTCGCGGTGCCGCGCTCGTTGTCGCAGCGCAGCCTCTGGGTGGTCACCCGCACCGAGGACGACACACCGACGGTCCGACGCTCCGCGCCCGCCTTCTGGACGGTGCTGGCGCTGTTCGCGCTGAGCCTGCTCGGCACGTGGTGGTACTGGATCCGCGGCCCGTCGGGCGCGACTCCGGCCGCGCCCGAATCATGACTGCGGGAATTCCCGGCGCCCCGCCCCGCCCCGGGACCACCGCGTCGCCACTCCGTACCGGCGAAGCTGCGCCCGATCCCCCGGCCGGAGCCCCCGCGGACGCCGCCCCGCTCGACCTCAAACCGGACTGGAGCTTCGAGGTGCACGGCGAGCGCCGACATTACCTCGTGGAGGCCCGGCTGAGCGGCCGCTGCATCGGCCGCGCCTACGGCTGGTACGAGACGGGCGGCCGCTTCGTGCTGGAGAAGATCGAACTCGACCCCGAGCACCGCTCCCGGGGCTACGGCTCCACGGTGATCGCGGCGCTGCGGGCGCAGGCGCGCGACGCCGGCTGCACCGAACTGGTGTTCAAGGGCGTGCGCTCGGCCAATGCGGGTGCGATCCGGCTGTACGAGTCGCTCGGGGCGGTGGGCACGCCCACGTCCGACGACCTCAGGTCCTTCGTGCTGACGCCGCCCTAGGCCGATTGCACCGGCGGTCGGGCGGCCTCGAGCGTCACGGCCGCGACGTCGCCGTTCCGGAGGCCGATACCTCGGCGCGCGCCAAGCCGCCCGTCGACCGCACCCCGCTCCCGGCCCGTTTCCTCCTTCGGACGTCTCGCGAAGCCCCGGAAACGCTCGCCGGGCGGCCCACCGCCGGTTTCCCGACGCCCCGCTGGCACGCCGCTTGCCTCAGCCCCGGCAAGCCCATGCGACGCCCGCCGCCATGACCGACGCGATCTCCTCCGTCCTGTCCCAGATCCGCGCCCACGAGATGCGGATGAAGGGCATGGGCGATGCGGCCGCGAGCCCGTCGATCGCCCCCACCGCACCGGGCCTTGCCGGCGGCGTGGCGGGCTCCAAAGGCGGTGGCTTCCGGTCCGCGATGTCCAACGCGATCGACAACGTCAGCAAGGTGCAGAACGAGGCCGGCGACCTCCAGCGCGCGTTCGAGCTCGGGGATCCCAAGGCCGACCTCGCCCGCGTGATGGTCGCGATGCAGCAGTCGCAGGTGGCCTTCAAGGCCACCGTCGAAGTGCGCAACCGGCTGGTGCAGGCGTACCAGGACGTCATGAACATGCCGATCTGACGGCGCTCCCGCCCGACGACCGCACGCAACCGAGACCCGCTCCATGGCCGTGATCGCACTTCCCAAGTCCACCGAGAACCTGCAGAAGCTCGGGCGCCTGCAGGACATCCCGGCCGTCCGCCAGGTCGGCATGATCGCCCTGCTCGCCGCGGCCATCGCCGCCGGGCTGTGGCTGTTCTTCTGGACGCAGAAGCCGAACTACGTGCCCGTCTACGCCGGCCTCGACGCCAAGTCGACCGAGGACGCCTCGCAGCTGCTGGGCACGGCCCAGATCCCCTTCCGCATCGACCCCGCCACCGGCGCCCTCGCGGTGCCCAGCGACAAGATCGGCGCCGCCAAGATGGCGCTCGCTTCCGCCGGCCTGCCCGCGAACGGCGACAAGGGCTTCGAGGCGATGCAGGGCGACCAGGGCTTCGGCACCAGCCAGTTCGTCGAGAACGCACGCTACCAGCACGCGCTGGAGACCGAGCTCGCGCGCACCATCTCGAACCTGCGCCCCGTGCGCGAGGCACGCGTGCACCTCGCGCTGCCCAAGCCGAGCGCGTTCACCCGCGACAAGGAAACCGCCAGCGCCTCCGTCGTGCTGCAGCTGCGCACGGGCTCCACGCTCGAGCAGGGCCAGGTCGACGCGATCATGAACCTCATCGCCACGAGCGTGCCGGACCTGCCGACCAACCGCGTCACGGTGGTGGACCAGTTCGGCCGCATGCTCTCCACGCGCGATCCGACGTCGGCCGAGGCCGTTGGCCAGCAGCAGTTCGACCAGCAGCACCGCCAGGAAGCCGTCTACGTGCAGCGCATCGAGCAGTTGCTCGAGCCGATGACCGGCCCGGGCCGGATCAGCGCGCAGGTCAGCGTCGACATGGACTTCAACGAGACCGAGGAAGCGCGCGAGACCTACGGCCCCGACACACAGGTGCGCAGCGAGCAGGTGTCCCAGAGCGGCGACGTCGCCGGGATGACCGCGGCCTCGGCCGCCGCGCGGGCGGCGAACGGCGCGCCGGCGCAGGGCGTGCCGGGCAGCACGAGCAATACCCCGACCCCCGCGGCGACTGCGCCGGGCGTGGCCGCCGCGCCTGCGCCGTCGTCGCGACCGTCGGCGTCGCCGGCCGGTGCGCAGGGCACGCGCAACGAGGTCCGCAATTACGAAGTGGACCGCACGCTCACCCATACGCGCCAAGCGCCGGGCAAGATCCGCCGCGTCACCGCCGCCGTGCTGGTCGACAACGTGCCGGCCGGCCCCGCGGGCAAGGATGGCAAGCCGAAGCTGCGCGCGCTGACCGCGGCCGAGCAGCAGCGCATCCAGGCGCTGGTGCAGCAGGCGATCGGCTTCGACCAGGCACGCGGCGACGCGGTATCGGTGGTCAATGCCCCGTTCGCCCGCGACGTCACCGACGGCGATGGCGACTCCACCCCGATCTGGCAGGACCCGCAGGCGCGCGACCTGCTGCGCACGGTGCTCGGCGGCCTCGCGGTGATCGTGCTGATCTTCACCGTGCTGCGCCCCGCGCTCCGCCAGATCCTGCAGCCCAAGCCGGTGATCCCGGCGCAGTCCGCGGTGGCCACCATCGTGGCCGAGGAGCTCGAGCAGGGCGCCGCCGCGCCGCGTGCCCCGCGCGCGCCGGCCGACCCGATGCTGCCCACCGCCGCGATGCAGTTCGACGAGAAGATCAACGTGGCCCGCACCGCGGTGACCAGCGATCCCAAGCGCGTGGCGCAGGTCGTGCGCGACATGGTGGCCGCCGATGGCTGAGAACGCGCAGAGCCTGTCGGGCACGCAGCGTGCCGCGATCATCCTGCTCACCCTCGGCGAGCAGCAGGCCGCCGAAGTGCTCAAGCACATGTCGGCGAAGGAAGTGCAGAAGCTCGGCCTCGCCATGACGTCGGTCGGTGGCGTGAGCCGCGACCAGGTGGTCGACGTGGTGGACGACTTCGTCGATACGCTGCAGCAGCCGAGCGGCCTCGGCCCGGGCGCCGACGAATACGTGCGCGCGGTGCTGGTGCAGGCGCTCGGCGAGGACCGCGCGTCCAGCCTGATCGACCGCATCCTGCTCGGCCGCAACACCTCCGGGCTCGACACGCTCAAGTGGATGGAGCCCCGCGCGATCGCCGAACTGGTGCGCAACGAGCATCCGCAGATCATCGCGATCGTGATGTCGCACCTCGACCCCGACCAGGCGGCGGAAGTGCTGAAGGCGCTGCCCGAGCGCGTGCGCAGCGACGTGCTGGTGCGCATCGCCACGCTCGACGGTGTGCCGCCGCATGCGCTCAACGAGCTCAACGACGTGATGGCCAAGCAGTTCGCCGGCAGCCAGAACATCAAGTCGTCCGCGCTCGGCGGCGTCAAGGTCGCCGCGAACATCCTCAACTTCATGGATGGCGGCCAGGACGAGGCCATCCTCGGCTCGATCGGCGATATCGACACGAACCTGTCCTCGCAGATCCGCGACCTCATGTTCGTCTTCGACAACCTCGCCGAGATCGAGGACCGCGCGATGCAGACCATCCTGCGCGAGGTGCCGAACGAGAAGCTCGCGGTCGCGCTCCGCGGCGCCGACACCAAGGTCAAGGACAAGATCATCGGCAACATGTCGCAGCGCGCGGCCGAGATCCTGAAGGACGACATGGAGGCGCGCGGCCCCGTGCGGCTCGCCGACGTCGAAGGTGCGCAGAAGGAGATCCTCTCGATCGTGCGCAAGATGGCCGATGAGGGCACGATCCAGCTCGTCGCCAAGGCGGAGACGTTCGTATGAACGATGCGGCCGTGCTGCGCTGGGTCGCGCCGGGCTTCGAGCACGTCGCGCCCGTCGACGTGCCGCAGCCGCCGAGCGTGGAGGAGCTGCAGGCGATCACGCAGGCCGCGTTCGACGAGGGCTTCCGCCGCGGCCACGCCGAGGGCCTGGCCACCGGGCAGGCCGAGGTGCGCCGCCAGATCGCGCAGATCGAAGGCATCCTCGACAGCTTCACGCGTCCGCTCGCCCGCCTCGACGGCGAAGTGGCGGACGCCCTTGCCGACCTCGCCACCCGCATCGCGGGCGCGCTGGTCGGCCGCGCCTACCGGGCCGACCCGGCCCTGCTCGCCGACCTCGTGCGCGACGCGCTCGACGCCGTCGGCAGCGGCTCGCGCGACGTCGAGTTGCGCCTGCATCCCGACGACCTCGGCGTGCTGATGCCGCACCTCGCCACGCTCGACGGCGTGCGCCTCACCGGCGACACCACCCTCGCCCGCGGCGAGCTGCGCCTGCACAGCGAGAGCGTCCGCATCGACGGCACGCTCGACGCGCGGCTGCAGGCCTGCCTCACCGCGCTCGTCGACGCGAACGCGAGGTCCGCATGAGCACGTCCGTCGCCGCGGCGCAGTGGGAAGACGCGCGCAACCTGCGGCTCGCCGCGCGCCTGTCGCAGGCCGAGCTGCAAATCGCCAGTGGCGGCCTCGCCCGCGAGGGCGTGCTGCGCCGCGCGGTGGGACTCACGCTCGAGGCCTCGGGCTGCTCCGCCCCGCTCGGTTCGCGGTGCCGCGTGGAAACTGCCGGTGGGCGCTGGGTCGACACCGAAGTCGTCGGCTTCGCCGGCGACCGCACTTACCTGATGCCCACGGCCGACCTGCAGGGCCTGCTGCCCAACGCGCGCGTCGTGCCGAGCCGCCGCCAGGGCGAGGTCGCGGTGGGCGAAGGCCTGCTCGGGCGCGTCATCGATTCGGACGGCGTGCCGCTCGATGGCCGCGGCCCGATCCGCGCCGAGGGGCACATGGGCCTGTCCGGCGTTTCGATCAATCCGCTGATGCGCGAGCCGATCACCCGATCGCTCGACGTCGGCGTCCGCGCGATCAATTCGCTGCTGCCGATCGGCCGCGGCCAGCGCGTCGGCCTGTTCGCCGGTTCCGGCGTCGGCAAGTCGACCCTGCTGGGCATGATGACCAAGTTCACCGCGGCCGACGTCATCGTCGTCGGCCTGATCGGCGAGCGAGGCCGCGAAGTGCGCGACTTCGTCGAAGCCACGCTCGGCGAGGAAGGCCTGCGGCGCTCGGTCGTGGTCGCCGCGCCCGCCGACCGCCCGCCGCTCGCGCGCCTGCACGGCGCGCTGCGGGCCACCGCGATCGCCGAGTACTACCGGGACCAGGGCTTGCATGTCCTGCTGCTGATGGATTCGCTCACCCGCTACGCGCAGGCGCAACGCGAGATCGGCCTCTCGGTCGGCGAGCCGCCGACCACGCGCGGCTATCCGCCGAGCGTGTTCGCCAAGCTGCCGGCGCTCGTCGAACGCGCCGGCAACGGCGCCGACGGCCGCGGCTCGATCACCGCCTTCTACACGGTGCTGACCGAGGGCGACGACCAGCAGGAGCCGATCGCCGACGCCGCGCGCGCCATCCTCGACGGCCACATCGTGCTGAGCCGCCGCATCGCCGATTCGGGGCAATACCCCGCGATCGACGTCGAGGTCTCCGTCTCGCGCGTCATGCAGGACATCACCGACGGCCCGTGGCGCGAGCGCATCCGCAAGCTGCGCCGCCTGATGTCGGCGTACTCGGCGCAGCGCGACCTGATCGCGATCGGCGCCTACCAGCGCGGCAGCGATCCGGTGGTGGACGAGGCGCTCGCGCGCTGGCCCGCCATCGTGGACTTCCTCGGACAGGACGTCGCCGAAGCCGCCAACGTCGAGGAGAGCAAGGCCGCGCTGTTCCGCCTGCTCGACGACAGCGGCATGCCCCTCTAACCGGACTTCTCCATGGCTCCCCGTTCCCAGCGCCTCGATCCGATCCTCCAGATCAAGCAACGCCAGCAGGATGAGGTCGCGCAGCAGGTCGCCGCGCGCGAAGCCGCGCAGGCCGAGCAGCAGGCGCGCCTGGAAGCGCTGCAGCGCTACGCCGCCGAATACTCGGCGACGCCCGCGCAGGGCGCGACCATCAATCCCGCGCTGCTCGCCAACCGCGTCGCCTTCCAGGCCAAGTTGCAGCAGGCCGTGCACCAGCAGGTGCAGATCGTCGACCGCACGAAGCAGGCCACCGAGGTCGAGCGCGCGAAGCTGATGCTCGCCAGCCGCGAGACGCACGTGTTGCAGAAGCTCGCGGCGAGCTACCGCACCGAGGAGACGCGCGTCGCCGACCGCCGCTCGCAGAAGGAGCTCGACGACCTCGCCGGACGCCGCGTGCGTCCCGCGCTCGGCGCGGACGTACAAGGCGGATGAACATCGACCGCGGCGGCTTCGCCATCCGGCCGGCCCCGTCGTCGGGCGACGGCTGTCCGTCGTCCCCGCCGAAACCGGACGACGCGCCCGCGTTCCAGCTCAATGCCGATCACGCACCGACGTTGGACGGCCGGCGCGACGACGCCGTCGCGCGCCGCGAAACCTCCGGATCGAAGCCCCGCGACGACGCTGCACCGACGGCCGACGGCACCTCGTCGGCCGGCACGCGAACCGAGCGCCCGGCCGGCGCATGCGGCGAGGCGCGGACCCGTGGCAGCGATCGCGAGCCGGCCGCGTCCCCGCGCGATCCGCGTGTCGCCGACGATGCGAACCCGGCGCGCACGACCGCGCGACCGGCAAACGGCCGTCCCGATCCCGCAACCGACGAACCGGCCCTGCCGGGCCTGATGCTCGCGCTGCTGTCGGGCGAACCGGCGCCCGCCGTGTCCGCGGTGCCGGCCGATGCCCCGCGGGGCATCGCGGCCGGTGTCGCGATCACCGGGAATGCCTCGGCCGACGGCCCCTGGACCCAGGGGCTTGCCGCTTCGACCGATTCCGGTGCCGCCACGACTGCACCCGCCGCCGTGGGCCTCGACCCGATCGGCCCGGGCGTTTCCACGATCGGTGCGGCTGCGATGGCGTTCGACAACGTGATGCCGGCGCCGGGCGCAGCCGACGCGCGCGCCGCCGCCGCGCAGCCGGCCGCCGCGCCTCCCGTTGGAGATCAGCAGCGCGGCGGTGGTCGACGGATCGAGCAGCGCCAGCACGCGCTGCGCGGCGTGTCCGTCGACGTT
>NZ_BAAGAB020000059.1:0-16338 GCF_047159895.1 Lysobacter xanthus | reverse complement strand
CGAGGGCCTGCGCTTCGCGATCCGCGAAGGCGGCCGTACCGTCGGCGCCGGCGTCGTGGCGAAGATCATCAAGTAAGCGGTGGTCGCGGCCTCGTGCCGCGACGACACCCGCTGCGGACCCGGCCCATGGCCGGGCCGTGCCGGGAAGCGAAGGCAGCCCCGGCCGCCTTCGCACAACCGGGCGGAAAAGGCAGGGCGGCGCAGGCCGCCGTTGCCTTTTCGGGAAACGCCCACAAAACGATACGCCAGTAGCTCAATTGGCAGAGCAGCGGTCTCCAAAACCGCAGGTTGGGGGTTCGAGTCCCTCCTGGCGTGCCACTTCGACGGCCATCCGGATGCCCGTCGACCCGAACATCATCGAAGTCCGCGCACGGATGCGGCGGCTTTTGCGAGGGACTCGCGGAACGTGAACAGCAAGGTCGTCCAAAACCGGGGTGCGCAGCCGGGCGGTGTCTCCGCCGGCGATGCCGCCAAGTACGTCGTCGCGGTGCTGCTCGTCGCGGCCGGCGTGTTCGCCTTCTATTGGTTCTCGGACTGGGCCCCTGCGCTCCGTGGCCTGCTCGTCGTGGCCGGCGTGGTCGCGGGCCTGGCGATCTTCGCCTCGTCCGCCCGCGGCGGCCGCACCCGTGAATTCCTCTCGGAATCGCGTTTCGAACTTCGCAAGGTGGTCTGGCCGTCGCGCCAGGAAGCCATGCGCACGACATGGGTCGTGATGCTCGCGGTCCTCATCCTGAGTCTGCTGCTCGCCGGTTTCGACGTGGTGATCCAGTGGCTGGTCAAGCTTCTGCTGGGGCGTTGAGATGACGGAAACCAACAAGCGCTGGTTCGTGGTGCATGCGTATTCGGGCTTCGAGAAGTCCGTGGCGCAGGCCCTGCGCGACCGCATCGTGCGCGAGGAAATGCAGGACAAGTTCGGCGAAGTGCTGGTGCCGACGGAAGAAGTGGTCGAGATGCGCGCCGGCCAGAAGCGCCGCTCCGAGCGCAAGTTCTTCCCGGGCTACGTGCTCGTGCAGATCGCGGTCAACGACGACAACGGCATCCCGCGCATCGACAGCGAGTGCTGGCACCTCATCAAGGAAACCTCCAAGGTGATGGGCTTCATCGGCGGCACCGCCGATCGTCCGCTGCCGATCTCCGACCGCGAGGCCGACCAGATCCTGCAGCGCGTGCAGGAAGGCGTCGAGAAGCCGCGTCCGAAGGTGCTGTTCGAGCCGGGCGAGATGGTGCGCGTCACCGACGGCCCGTTCAACGACTTCAACGGCGTCGTCGAAGAGATCAATTACGACAAGAGCCGCCTGCGTGTTGCGGTGCTGATTTTCGGTCGTTCCACGCCAGTCGAGCTCGAGTTCGGGCAGGTGGAAAAGGCCAAGTAAGTCTTACCCGAACCTTCGGTTCGGATAAGTGCCGCTGTTGATCCGGCCGTTCGGCCGGATAGCACCGGCGGGGCGAAGCAGGCGAGGCCCGCTTCGCGATTTCAACGCAAAGGAGGAGTCACCGGGTAACCCCGCTGACGTTCGAACTCCAGGAGAAAGATCGTGGCAAAGAAGGTTGTCGGTTACATCAAGCTGCAGGTGAAGGCCGGTCAGGCCAATCCCTCGCCGCCCGTCGGTCCTGCGCTGGGTCAGCGCGGCCTGAACATCATGGAGTTCTGCAAGGCGTTCAACGCCGCGACCTCCAAGCTCGAGCCGGGTCTGCCGACCCCGGTCATCATCACGGCCTACTCGGACCGCACCTTCACCTTCGTCACCAAGTCGACCCCGGCTTCGGTGCTGCTGAAGAAGGCCGCCGGCATCCAGTCGGGTTCCAAGCGTCCCAACACCGAGAAGGTGGGCAAGGTCACCCGCGCCCAGCTCGAGGACATCGCGCGCGCGAAGGAAGCCGACCTGACGGCGGCCGACCTCGATGCGGCGGTGAAGACGATCGCGGGTTCCGCCCGCTCCATGGGTCTCGTGGTGGAGGGCTAAGAACATGGCAATGAACAAGCGCCAGAAGGCCATCAAGGCCGCCGTCGTCCCGGGTAAGGCTTACCCGTTCGAGGACGCCATCCAGATCGTCAAGTCGGCCACGAAGGCGAAGTTCGTCGAGTCGATCGACGTCGCGGTGCGCCTCGGCGTCGATGCGAAGAAGTCGGACCAGCAGGTGCGCGGCTCGACCGTGCTGCCGGCCGGTACCGGCAAGTCCGTCCGCGTCGCGGTGTTCGCGCCGGCCGGTGCGAAGGCCGACGAGGCCCTCGCCGCCGGTGCCGAAGCGGTCGGCATGGACGATCTCGCCGAGCGCATGCTGGCCGGTGAGCTGAACTACGACGTCGTGATCGCCACGCCGGACGCGATGCGCGTCGTCGGCAAGCTGGGCCAAGTGCTCGGCCCGCGCGGCCTGATGCCGAACCCCAAGGTCGGTACCGTCTCGCCGAACCCGGCTGAAGCGGTCAAGAACGCCAAGGGTGGCCAGGTCCGTTACCGTACGGACAAGGCGGGTATCATTCACTGCACGATCGGCAAGGCCGATTTCGATGCCGCCAAGCTGAAGGACAACCTCCAGGCGCTGCTCCTCGACCTGATCAAGGCGAAGCCGTCGACCTCGAAGGGCCAGTACCTGCAGAAGGTGGCGATCAGCTCGACCATGGGTCCGGGCGTGATCGTCGACCAGGCGTCGCTCGCTCTCAAGTAAGTGTTCGAAGGCCGGTGGCGCATGCCGCCGGCCGACTCTTTTGAAGGCGCGGCCGCTCCGGCGACCGCGACCGTCAAAGACCGCAGGTGCGGTCGGCGCCGACCGGCGACGGGCAGGAAGCTCATTACGGCAAGGGATACGCCGTCGGTCGAAGCGGGGCTGCTTAATTTTGCCTGCGTAGATGGTGCCCTTCTGGAAATTCGTTTCTGGACGGCCACCACGGGATGCCCCTGCGGCGTCCCCGGTGCCATGGACCGGTGCCGCCCCGTCCCGCGACGGCCCTGCCGCTCGCGGAGTTCAATTGGAGGAGTGCAATGGCTCTCAAACTGTCCCAGAAGCAGGAAGTCGTCGCGGAGCTGGCGGAAATCGCCGGCAAGGCGCACTCCCTGGTCGCGGCCGAGTACGCGGGCACCACGGTCAGTCAGATGACCGAGATGCGCAAGAAGGCTCGCGAAACGGGTGTGTACCTCAAGGTCGTCAAGAACACGCTGGCATCGCGCGCCGTCGAAGGCACCGATTTCGCGTGCGTCCAGGACGCCCTGGTCGGTCCGCTGCTGTATGCGTTCTCGCTCGAGGAGCCCGGCGCTGCCGGTCGCCTGATCAAGGACGCGTCCAAGGGCAACGACAAGCTCAAGGCGAAGGTCGTTTCCGTGGAAGGCAAGCTGCTGCCGGCCGCCCACGTGGACGTGCTCGCCTCGCTGCCGACCCGCGAACAGGCGCTGGCGATGCTCGCCCGCGTGCTCGCCGAGCCGGCCTCGATGTTCGCGCGCGCCGTCAAGGCCGTGGCCGATCAGCAGGGTGGCGGCGACGCCGCGCCGGCTGAAGAGGCCGTCGCCGAGACCGCCTGATCGTCGTCGACGTTCTTTCCTGAATCCGCTTTAGAAACCAATTTCCGAAAGGTAAATCCAAATGTCCGTTACCAACGAGCAGATCGTCGACGCCATCGCCGCCAAGTCGCTGATGGAAGTGATGGAGCTGGTCAAGGCCATCGAAGAGAAGTTCGGCGTCTCCGCCGCCGCCCCGGTCATGGCTGCCGGTCCGGCCGCCGCCGCGGCTCCGGTCGAAGAGCAGACCGAGTTCAACGTCATCCTGAAGTCGGCCGGCGACAAGAAGGTCGAGGTCATCAAGGCCGTGCGCGCCATCACGGGCCTGGGCCTGAAGGAAGCGAAGGACCTGACCGAGGCCGGTGGCACCGTGAAGGAAGGCGCTTCGAAGGAAGACGCCGAGAAGATGAAGAAGGACCTGGAAGCTGCTGGCGCGACCGTCGAGGTCAAGTAAGCGGCTTTGCGTCGCCGGATTCCATCGGCGACCCACTGAAGGCTGGGGGCGAAATGCCCCCGGCCTTTGGTCGTTGTAGACGGACCCGGTTTTTCGGAACGTTCCGACCGGCCCGCTGTCCAACGTCGCCCGCGTGGCGACGCGACGCCGGAGCCCTTTCGTTCCCCGGATCCCGCGGCAAAGAAAACCAACCGAGTTGGTAGTTGGAAGCAGCTTCAGAAGGCGTGCAGGTGCCGGCAATACCTGCGGCTTCCAACTGACAGTTCATTCAAATCGGGGGTCCGGGGTTCGGGATTGCAGGTTCGCCAAGACAGTGTCCGGCCGCATAGGCCGTCGCGAATCGCCAATCCCGAATCCCGGATCCCGGCTTCTCAGAGGCAACTCCATGACGACGTACTCGTTCACCGAGAAAAAGCGCATCCGCAAGGATTTCGGCAAGCGCCGCGCGATCCTCGAGGTCCCCTTCCTGCTCGCCATCCAGGTCGACTCGTACCGCGAGTTCCTGCAGGAGCACACCGACCCCGCCAAGCGCGAGGATCGTGGCCTGCACGCCGCGCTCAAGTCGGTCTTCCCGATCGTGAGCTACAGCGGCAACGCCGCCCTGGAATACGTCGGCTACAAGCTCGGCGAGCCGGCGTTCGACGAGCGTGAGTGCCGCCAGCGCGGCATGAGCTACGGCGCGCCGCTCCGCGTGACCGTTCGCCTGGTGATCTACGACCGCGAGTCGTCGACCAAGGCGATCAAGTACGTGAAGGAGCAGGAGGTCTACATGGGCGAGATCCCGCTCATGACCGAGAACGGCACCTTCATCGTCAACGGCACCGAGCGCGTCATCGTCTCGCAGCTGCACCGCTCGCCGGGCGTGTTCTTCGACCACGACCGTGGCAAGACGCACAGCTCGGGCAAGCTGCTGTACAGCGCCCGCATCATCCCGTACCGCGGCTCGTGGCTCGACTTCGAGTTCGACCCCAAGGACGCGGTGTTCTGCCGCATCGACCGTCGCCGCAAGCTGCCGGTGACGATCCTGCTGCGCGCGCTCGGCTACAACAACACGGAGATGCTCGCGCAGTTCTTCGACATCAACACGTTCCACATCCTCCCCGAGGGCGTGCAGCTGGAATTGGTGCCGGAGCGCCTGCGCGGTGAAACGCTCGAGTTCGACCTCACCGATGGCGAGAAGGTCATCGTCGAGGCCGGCCGCCGCGTGACCGCGCGCCATGTCCGCCAGCTCGAGCAGGCCGGCATTTCCGCGCTCGCCGTTCCGGACAGCTACCTCGTCGGCCGCATCCTGTCGCACGACGTGATGGACCCGAAGACGGGCGAGCTGCTCGCGAACGCGAACGAAGAGATCAACGAGGGCCACCTCGAGGCGCTGCGCAAGGCCGGCATCGCGCAGGTCGGCACCCTGTGGGTCAACGACCTCGACCGCGGCCCGTACATTTCCAACACCTTGCGCATCGACCCGACCAAGACGCAACTCGAAGCGCTGGTCGAGATCTACCGCATGATGCGTCCGGGCGAACCGCCCACCAAGGATGCCGCGCAGAACCTGTTCCACAACCTGTTCTTCACGTTCGAGCGCTACGACCTGTCGTCGGTCGGCCGCATGAAGTTCAACCGCCGCCTGGGTCGCAAGGAGACCGAGGGCGCTTCGGTGCTGTACGACTCCAAGTACTTCCAGGATCGCAAGGACGAGGAGTCCGTGCGCCTGCGGGGCATCTTCACCGACTCGTCGGACATCCTCGACGTGATCCGCGTGCTCACCGAGATCCGCAACGGCCGCGGGATCGTCGACGACATCGACCACCTGGGCAACCGTCGCGTGCGTTCGGTCGGCGAAATGGCCGAGAACACGTTCCGCGTGGGCCTCGTCCGCGTCGAGCGCGCGGTCAAGGAGCGCCTGTCGATGGCGGAGTCCGAAGGCCTCACGCCGCAGGAGCTCATCAACGCCAAGCCCGTGGCCGCCGCGATCAAGGAGTTCTTCGGCTCCTCGCAGCTGTCGCAGTTCATGGATCAGAACAACCCGCTGTCGGAAGTCACGCACAAGCGTCGCGTGTCGGCCCTCGGCCCGGGCGGCCTGACCCGCGAGCGCGCCGGCTTCGAAGTGCGCGACGTGCACCCGACGCATTACGGCCGCGTCTGCACCATCGAGACGCCGGAAGGCCCGAACATCGGCCTGATCAACTCGCTCGCCGTGTTCGCGCGCACCAACCGCTACGGCTTCCTGGAGACGCCGTACCGCAAGGTCGTCGACGGCAAGGTCACCGAGGACGTCGAGTTCCTGTCGGCGATCGAGGAGAACGACTACGTCATCGCCCAGGCCAACGCGCCGCAGGACGAGAAGGGCACGATGACGGCCCAGTTCGTCGCCTGCCGTTACCAGGGTGAGTCGCTGCTCAAGGCGCCGAGCGAGGTCCACTTCATGGACGTCTCGCCGATGCAGACCGTGTCGGTCGCGGCCGCGCTCGTGCCGTTCCTCGAGCACGACGACGCGAACCGCGCGCTCATGGGCGCCAACATGCAGCGCCAGGCGGTCCCGACGCTGCGTGCGCAGAAGCCGCTGGTCGGTACCGGCATCGAGCGCGCCGTGGCGCGCGACTCGGGCGTGACGGTCAACGCGCGCCGCGGCGGCGTGATCGAGGCGATCGATGCCGCGCGCATCGTGGTCAAGGTCAACGAGAACGAAGTCAACGAGGGCCTGGACGCCGGCGTCGACATCTACAACCTCATCAAGTACACCCGTTCGAACCAGAACACCTGCATCAACCAGCGCCCGTTGGTGAAGGTCGGTGACCGGATCGAGCGCGGCGACGTGCTGGCCGACGGTCCGTCGACCGACATCGGCGAACTCGCGCTGGGCCAGAACATGCTGGTCGCGTTCATGCCGTGGAACGGCTACAACTTCGAGGACTCGATCCTGCTCTCCGAGCGCGTGGTCGAGGAGGATCGCTACACGACGATCCACATCGAAGAGCTCACCGTCCAGGCGCGCGATACCAAGCTCGGGCCGGAGGAAATCACCGCCGACATCCCGAACGTGTCCGAGCAGGCGCTCGGCCGCCTCGACGAGTCGGGCGTGGTCTACATCGGCGCCGAAGTGCGCGCGGGCGACATCCTCGTCGGCAAGGTCACGCCGAAGGGCGAGAGCCAGCTGACGCCGGAAGAGAAGCTGCTCCGCGCGATCTTCGGCGAGAAGGCGTCCGACGTGAAGGACAGCTCGCTCCGCGTGCCGCCGGGCATGGACGGCGTCGTCATCGACGTGCAGGTCTTCACCCGCGACGGCATCGAGAAGGACAAGCGCGCGCGCCAGATCGAGGAATCCGAGATCCGTCGCGTCAAGAAGGACTTCGACGACCAGTTCCGCATCCTCGAAGCGGCGATCTACGACCGCCTGCGCGGCCAGCTGCTGGGCAAGGTGGCGAACGGCGGTGGCGGCCTGAAGAAGGGCGACACGGTCACGTCGCTCGTGCTCGACAGCCTGTCCAAGAAGGACTGGTTCACGCTGCGCATGAAGGATGAGGACGCGGTCGAGGCCATCGAGCGCGCGCAGAAGCAGATCGACGAGTACCAGAAGGAGTTCGAGCGTCGCTTCGCCGACAAGCGCGGCAAGATCACGCAGGGCGACGACCTCGCCCCGGGCGTGCTCAAGATGGTCAAGGTGTTCCTGGCCGTGAAGCGCCGCATCCAGCCGGGCGACAAGATGGCCGGCCGCCACGGCAACAAGGGTGTCGTCTCGACCATCGTTCCGGTCGAGGACATGCCCTACAGCGCGAACGGCGAAACCGTCGACATCGTGCTGAACCCGCTGGGCGTTCCGTCGCGAATGAACATCGGCCAGATCCTCGAGGTGCACCTCGGCTGGGCGGCAAAGGGACTCGGCAAGAAGATCGATCGCATGCTGCAGGCGCAGAACGCGGTGACCGAGCTTCGCAAGTTCCTCGGCGAGGTCTACAACCACGACACGTCGGTGGTGGGTGAGCGCGTCGACCTGACGCAGTTCTCCGACGAGGAGCTGATCCGCCTCGCGAAGAACCTCACCGACGGCGTGCCGATGGCGACCCCGGTGTTCGACGGCGCGGCGGAGTCCGAGATCAAGCGCATGCTCGAGCTCGCGGAGCTTCCGTCCAGCGGCCAGACCGTGCTGCACGACGGCCGTACCGGCGAGGCGTTCGAGCGCCCGGTCACGATCGGCTACATGCACATGCTGAAGCTGAACCACCTCGTCGACGACAAGATGCACGCGCGTTCGACCGGTCCGTACTCGCTCGTCACCCAGCAGCCGCTGGGCGGCAAGGCGCAGTTCGGCGGCCAGCGCTTCGGCGAGATGGAAGTCTGGGCGCTGGAAGCCTACGGCGCGGCCTACACCCTGCAGGAAATGCTGACGGTGAAGTCCGACGACGTGCAGGGCCGCAACCAGATGTACAAGAACATCGTCGACGGCGACTACGAGATGGTCGCGGGCATGCCGGAGTCCTTCAACGTCCTCGTGAAGGAAATCCGCTCGCTGGCGATCAACATGGAGCTCGAAGAGACCTGAGAACGGAACGCCGGCCCTCCGGTGCGCGACGCGCGCCGGTAGGCCCGGGAAGCAACCGCGTTCTCAACGAACTTCGCTCCCCTGGAGACTGAAATGAAAGACCTGCTCAATCTGTTCAACCAGCAGCGCACGACGATCGACTTCGACGCGATCAAGATCGGCCTGGCCTCGCCGGAGCTGATCCGCTCGTGGTCGTACGGCGAGGTCAAGAAGCCCGAGACGATCAACTACCGCACGTTCAAGCCCGAGCGTGACGGCCTGTTCTGCTCGGCGATCTTCGGCCCGATCAAGGACTACGAGTGCCTGTGCGGCAAGTACAAGCGCATGAAGCACCGCGGCGTCGTCTGCGAGAAGTGCGGCACGGAAGTGACGCTGGCCAAGGTGCGCCGCGAGCGCATGGGCCACATCGACCTCGCGTCGCCGGTCGCGCACATCTGGTTCCTGAAGTCCCTCCCGTCGCGCATCGGCCTGATGCTCGACATGACCCTGCGTGACATCGAGCGCATCCTCTACTTCGAAGCCTTCGTGGTGACGGAGCCGGGCCTGACGCCGATGGAGCGTGGCCAGCTGCTCAACGAGGAGCAGTTCCTGCAGGCGCGCCAGGAGCATGGCGACGACTTCGAGGCCGCAATGGGCGCCGAGGCCGTCTACGAACTGCTGCGCACGATCGACCTGCAGACCGAGATGGTGCAGCTGCGCGAGGACATCGCGTCGACGGGTTCGGAGACCAAGCTCAAGCGCCTCACCAAGCGCATCAAGCTGATCGAGGCGTTCGTCGAGTCCGGCAACCGCCCGGAATGGATGGTCATGACCGTCCTGCCGGTGCTCCCGCCGGACCTGCGTCCGCTCGTCCCCCTGGACGGCGGCCGCTTCGCCACCTCCGACCTCAATGACCTGTACCGCCGCGTCATCAACCGCAACAACCGCCTGCGCCGCCTGCTTGAACTCAATGCGCCCGACATCATCGTGCGCAACGAGAAGCGCATGCTTCAGGAGTCGGTCGATGCGTTGATGGACAACGGCCGTCGCGGCCGTGCCATCACGGGCACCAACAAGCGCCCGCTCAAGTCGCTCGCCGACATGATCAAGGGCAAGCAGGGCCGCTTCCGCCAGAACCTGCTCGGCAAGCGCGTCGACTACTCGGGCCGTTCGGTCATCGTGGTCGGCCCGACGCTGCGCCTGCACGAGTGCGGCCTGCCGAAGAAGATGGCCCTCGAGCTGTTCAAGCCCTTCATCTTCTCCAAGCTGCAGCGCCGTGGCCTCGCCACGACGATCAAGGCGGCGAAGAAGCTCGTCGAGCGCGAAGAGGCCCAGGTGTGGGACATCCTCGAAGAGGTGATCCGCGAGCATCCGGTGCTGCTGAACCGTGCGCCGACGCTGCACCGCCTCGGCATCCAGGCGTTCGAGCCCGTCCTCATCGAAGGCAAGGCGATCCAGCTGCATCCGCTCGTGTGTACGGCGTTCAACGCCGACTTCGACGGTGACCAGATGGCCGTCCACGTCCCGCTCTCGCTGGAAGCCCAGCTGGAAGCGCGCGCGCTGATGATGTCGTCGAACAACATCCTGTCGCCGGCGAACGGCGAGCCGATCATCGTGCCGTCGCAGGACGTCGTGCTCGGCCTGTACTACATGTCGCGCGCCCTGGTGAACAAGAAGGGCGAGGGCATGGCCTTCGCGAACGTCGCCGAGGTCAAGCGCGCGTACGACAACCGCGTCGTCGAGCTGCATGCCAAGGTCAAGGTCCGCATCACCCAGACGGTGATCGCGGAGGACGGCTCGCGCTCGAAGCAGACGTCGATCGTCGACACGACGGTCGGCCGTGCGCTCCTGCAGGAAATCCTGCCGGAAGGCCTGCCGTTCGAGCTGGCCAACACCGAGCTGACGAAAAAGAACATCTCGCGCCTGATCAACAGCTGCTACCGCCAGCTGGGCCTCAAGGACACCGTGATCTTCGCCGACCAGCTGATGTACACCGGCTTCGCGTACGCCACGCGCGCCGGCGTGTCGATCGGCATCGACGACATGATCATCCCCGACGAGAAGAAGGGCATCCTCGCCGAGGCGGAAGCCGAGGTGCTGGAGATCCAGGAGCAGTACCAGTCGGGCCTAGTCACGGCCGGCGAGCGCTACAACAAGGTCGTCGACATCTGGTCGCGCACGAACGAGCGCGTGGCCAAGGCGATGATGGACGCGATCGGCACCGAGATGGTCGAGGGCACCGACGGCTCGCAGGTCGCGCAGAAGTCGATGAACTCCATCTACATCATGGCCGACTCGGGTGCGCGTGGTTCGCAGGCCCAGATCCG
The DNA here is from genome assembly GCF_047159895.1 of Lysobacter xanthus. NCBI lineage: Bacteria > Pseudomonadati > Pseudomonadota > Gammaproteobacteria > Lysobacterales > Lysobacteraceae > Lysobacter > Lysobacter xanthus. The sequence goes on along the minus strand of NZ_BAAGAB020000059.1, from coordinate 5,550 downwards.
CCAGCTCGCCGGTATGCGCGGCCTGATGGCCAAGCCGGACGGCTCGATCATCGAGACGCCCATCACCGCGAACTTCCGCGAAGGCCTGAACGTCCTCCAGTACTTCATCTCGACCCACGGCGCCCGTAAGGGCCTCGCGGATACCGCGCTGAAGACGGCGAACTCCGGTTACCTGACCCGTCGACTCGTCGACGTCGCGCAGGACGTGGTGATCACCGAAACCGACTGCGGCACGCTCGAGGGACTGATGATGACCCCGATCGTCGAAGGCGGCGACGTGGTCGAGCCGCTGAAGGAGCGCGTGCTGGGCCGCGTCGTGGCCGAGGACGTGTTCCTGCCGGGCAACGACGAGGATCCGATCGTCACCCGCAACACGCTGCTCGACGAAGCCTGGGTCGCCAAGCTCGAAGAGGCCAGCGTCCAGTCGATCAAGGTGCGTTCGACGATCACCTGCGAAACGCCGTTCGGCGTCTGCGCGTTCTGCTACGGCCGTGACCTCGGCCGCGGCCACCTCGTCAACCACGGTGAAGCCGTGGGCGTCGTGGCGGCGCAGTCGATCGGCGAGCCGGGCACGCAGCTCACCATGCGTACGTTCCACATCGGTGGCGCGGCGTCGCGAGCGGCAGCGATCGACAACGTCACGGTCAAGACGACGGGCACGATCAAGTTCAACAACCTCAAGCACGTCGACCACGCCAACGGCCACCTCGTCGCGGTTTCGCGCTCGGGCGAGCTGTCGGTCCTCGACCCGCACGGCCGCGAGCGCGAGCGCTACAAGCTGCCGTACGGTGCGACGATCACGGTGCGCGACGGCGCGGAGATCAAGGCCGGCCAGCAGGTCGCGAACTGGGATCCGCATAACCACCCGATCGTGTCGGAAGTCGCCGGTTTCATGCGCTTCATCGACTTCATCGATGGCGTCACCGTCATCCAGAAGACCGACGAGCTCACCGGCCTCGCGTCGAGCGAGATCACCGATCCGAAGCGTCGCGGCACGCAGGCGAAGGACCTCCGTCCGCTCGTCCGCATCGTCGATGCCAACGGCAAGGACCTGCAGATTCCGGGCACCGACCTGCCGGCGCAGTACATGCTGCCGCCGCGCTCGATCGTCAACCTGCAGGACGGCGCGCCGGTGGGCGTGGGCGACGTGGTCGCCAAGATCCCGCAGGAAGCGTCGAAGACCCGCGACATCACGGGTGGTCTGCCGCGCGTCGCCGACCTGTTCGAGGCGCGCAAGCCGAAGGACCCGGCGATCCTCGCCGAGATCTCCGGCATCGTGTCGTTCGGCAAGGAAACCAAGGGCAAGCAGCGCCTCATCATCAAGCCGCTCGACGGTGAAGAGCACGAGGAGCTGATCCCGAAGTACCGCCAGATCATCGTGTTCGAAGGCGAGCACGTGGAGAAGGGCGAGACGGTCGTGGACGGCGAGCCGAACCCGCAGGACATCCTGCGCCTGCTGGGCGTCGAGCCGCTCGCGGTCTACCTGACCAAGGAGATCCAGGACGTCTATCGCCTGCAGGGCGTCAAGATCAACGACAAGCACATCGAGGTGATCGTTCGCCAGATGCTGCGCAAGGTCGAGATCAACGATGCCGGCGACAGCAAGTTCCTCGCGGGCGAGCAGGTCGAGCGCCAGCGCGTGATCGAGGAGAACGCCAAGCTGGGCGGTCGCAACGAGCTGCCGGCCAAGTATGACCCCGTGTTGCTCGGCATCACCAAGGCGTCGCTGGCGACCGAGTCGTTCATCTCGGCGGCCTCGTTCCAGGAGACCACCCGCGTGCTCACCGAGGCGGCCGTCCGCGGCACCCGCGACACGCTGCGCGGCCTCAAGGAGAACGTGATCGTCGGTCGACTGATCCCGGCCGGTACCGGCCTGGCGTACCACAGCCAGCGCCGCAAGAACGCCTCGGGCCTGACGGACGCGGAGTTCGAGCAGCTGGCGGGTCCGATGGCGGTCGAGGCAGCCCCGGCGGCGGCCGAAGCGGCCGAAGGCGCCGAGGAAGAGTGATCGCACGGGCCGGCTTGCCCACGGGCGGGCCGGCCCTGCTATACTCCGCAGGCTAAGCAATACCCGGGCGGCCTTAGGGCGGCCCCAGATCACCAAATGAGGTCACAGGACGTGCCTCGTATTGGACCCAGGGCAGGGTGGGATCTCGCGGTGCGCACGCTCGTTTAGGGCGGTCGCTGCATCGCACGAGTCGAGCCCGCGACCGGTTCTCCCGGACGCGGGCTAGGCTTTTTCGTCTTGGCTGGTCCTTCGGGGCTGGCCTTCCGTTTTCCACGGGCCCCGGCCCAAACGAAGAGCTCCAGATGGCGACCATCAATCAGCTGGTGCGCAAGCCGCGCAGCCCTGAAACCTACAAGAGCACGTCCCCCGCGCTGCAGAATTGCCCGCAGCGTCGCGGCGTCTGCACCCGCGTGTACACCACGACCCCGAAGAAGCCGAACTCGGCTCTCCGCAAGGTCGCCAAGGTGCGTCTGACCAACGGTTACGAGGTCATCTCGTACATCGGCGGCGAAGGCCACAACCTGCAGGAGCACTCGGTCGTCCTGATCCGCGGTGGTCGCGTCAAGGACCTCCCGGGCGTGCGCTACCACACCGTGCGTGGCTCGCTCGATGCCGCCGGTGTCGCCAAGCGCCGCCAGGCCCGCTCCAAGTACGGCGCCAAGCGTCCGAAGAAGTCCTAATCGCGATCGGCGCCCGCGGCGCCGTCGACTGAAACGAGAGGTACACGCCAATGTCGCGTAAAGGTTCCACCCCGCAGCGCTCGGTCCTCCCCGATCCCAAGCACGGGAGCGAGACGATCGCCCGCTTCATCAACATGGTCATGCAGAGCGGCAAGAAGTCCGTCGCCGAGAAGATCGTCTACGGTGCGATGGACGTTATCGGGCAGAAGAGCCCGAACGCCCTGGAGCTCGTCGAGAAGGCCCTGACCAACGTCGCTCCGGCGGTCGAGGTCAAGAGCCGTCGCGTCGGCGGCGCCACGTACCAGGTGCCGGTCGAAGTGCGCACGTCGCGTCGTTCGGCGCTCGCCATGCGCTGGCTGATCGACTCCGCCCGCAAGCGCGGCGAGAACTCGATGCCGCGCAAGCTCGCGGCCGAGTTGCTCGACGCCAGCGAGAACCGTGGCGGCGCGATCAAGAAGCGTGAAGAGACGCACCGCATGGCCGAGGCCAACAAGGCCTTCGCGCACTACCGCTGGTGATCCAGCGCCCCGAGCGCTGAAAAGGAGCGGCCGTGGCCGCCCCTCCAACCGGAGGCCGCCTTCAAGGGCGGCGTCCGGCCATTTGCGAATCCAAAAACTTACGAGAGGGTCCCGTGGCTCGCACCACTCCCATCGAGCGTTACCGCAACTTCGGCATCATGGCCCACATCGATGCCGGCAAGACGACCACGACCGAACGCGTCCTGTTCTACACCGGCGTCAACCACAAGATCGGCGAAGTGCACGAAGGTGCCGCGACGATGGACTGGATGGAGCAGGAGCAGGAGCGCGGCATCACGATCACGTCCGCTGCGACGACGTGCTTCTGGTCGGGCATGGACCGTAACTTCCCCGAGCACCGCTTCAACATCATCGACACCCCCGGCCACGTCGACTTCACCATCGAAGTCGAGCGTTCGCTGCGCGTGCTCGACGGTGCGGTGTTCGTGCTGTGCGCCGTCGGCGGCGTCCAGCCGCAGTCGGAGACCGTGTGGCGCCAGGCGAACAAGTACGCCGTGCCGCGCATGGCGTTCGTCAACAAGATGGACCGCACCGGCGCGAACTTCGACAAGGTCGTCGAGCAGCTGAAGTCGCGTCTCGGCGCGTACGCCGTGCCGATGCAGGTGCCGATCGGTGCCGAAGACAACTTCGAAGGCGTGATCGACCTCATCAAGATGAAGGCGATCGCCTGGGACGTCGCGTCGCAGGGCACGAAGTTCGAATACGTCGAGATGCCCGAGCACCTGAAGGCGAAGGCCGAAGAGGCTCGCGCGTTCATGGTCGAGGCCGCCGCCGAGGCGTCCGAAGAGCTCATGGACAAGTACCTCAACGACGGCGAGCTGACCGAAGCCGAGATCATCGCGGGTATCCGCGAGCGCACGCTGCGCGTCGAGATCGTCCCGGTGTTCTGCGGTACCGCGTTCAAGAACAAGGGCGTCCAGGCGATGCTCGACGCGGTGATCCAGCTGCTGCCGTCGCCGATCGACCGTCCGCCGGTTCAGGGCATCGACGAGGACGAGAAGGAAGACAGCCGCAAGGCGTCGGACACCGACCCGTTCTCGGCGCTCGCGTTCAAGATCATGACGGACCCGTACGTCGGCTCGCTGACGTTCTTCCGTGTGTACTCCGGCGTGCTCAACGCGGGCGACGCGGTCTACAACCCCGTCAAGAGCCGCAAGGAGCGCGTGGGTCGCATCCTGCAGATGCACGCCAACCAGCGTGAGGAAATCAAGGAAGTCCGCGCGGGCGACATCGCCGCCGCGGTCGGCCTGAAGGACGTCACGACGGGCGACACGCTCTGCGCGCAGGACCACATCATCACGCTCGAGCGCATGATCTTCCCCGAGCCCGTCATCTCGATGGCGGTGGAGCCGAAGTCGAAGGCCGACCAGGAAAAGATGGGCATCGCCCTGGGCCGTCTGGCGCAGGAAGATCCCTCGTTCCGCGTCCGCACCGACGAGGAATCCGGCCAGACGATCATCTCCGGCATGGGCGAGCTGCACCTCGACATCCTCGTGGACCGCATGAAGCGCGAGTTCAACGTGGAAGCGAACGTCGGCAAGCCGCAGGTCGCCTACCGCGAAACCATCCGCAAGGCGGTCAAGGCCGAAGGCAAGTTCGTGCGCCAGTCCGGCGGTAAGGGTCAGTTCGGCCACGTGTGGCTCGAGATCTCCCCGAACGAGCAGGGCAAGGGCTACGAGTTCGAGAACGCCATCGTGGGCGGCGTCGTTCCGAAGGAATACATCCCGGCGGTCGACAAGGGCATCCAGGAAGCGGTCGCCAACGGCATCATGGCCGGCTACCCGATCGTGGACGTCAAGGTTCGCCTGGTCGACGGCTCGTACCACGAGGTCGACTCCTCCGAAATGGCGTTCAAGATCGCCGGCTCGATGGGCTTCAAGGAAGGCTTCAACAAGGCCTCGCCCGTGCTGCTCGAGCCGATCATGAAGGTCGAGATCGTGACCCCCGAGGATTACCTCGGTGACGTCATGGGCGACGTGAGCCGTCGCCGCGGCATCCTGCAGGGCCAGGACGACAGCCCGTCGGGCAAGATCATCAACGCGATGATCCCGCTGGGCGAGATGTTCGGCTACGCGACCACGCTGCGTTCCATGTCGCAGGGCCGCGCCACGTTCACGATGGAGTTCGACCACTACGCCGAGGCGCCGAACAACATCGCCGAAGCCGTGGTCAAGAAGAACTAAGAAACCAAATGCCCCGGGCGCGAGCCCGGGGCACCGGATCAACTGAAGACTGAGGTAATTGCAATGGCCAAGGGTAAGTTCGAGCGCACCAAGCCCCACGTGAACGTGGGCACGATCGGTCACGTGGACCACGGCAAGAC
>NZ_BAAGAB020000058.1:0-16778 GCF_047159895.1 Lysobacter xanthus | reverse complement strand
GCCGCGACCATGGCCGCGAGCGCGGCCGTCTCCGCACCCGGCAGCGAGGACTGCGACTGCCGTGCGTACGCCGCGCCGAGCCCCCAGGCCGCGGCGGCGGCATACGGCAGGCTGCGCAGGCCGCGGTTGATCCACAGCAGCAGGACCGTCGCGAGCACGAGCAGCACGAGGCTCCAGCCGAGCATGTGGTCGGTGGAGAGCAGGCGGTAGGCGACGATCGTCTGCGCCAGGTTGAGGAAGCTCGCGAGCGTGAGCCAGCCCGCATGCAACGGCAGCGCCCAACGCGCGATGCCCGGCGCGGGCTTGCGCTCGCTGCAGGCGATGGCCGCGGCGCGCGCGGTGCCGAACAGCGCGGTGAAGATCACCAGCACGCACAGCCAGTAGGCGCCGGTCGAGAACAGCGGCATCCACGCGGCGGTGGCCGCGAAGCCCAGTGCCGACCAGGGCGCCATTCGCGCGAGCGCGGGGTCGCGGCGGCGCGGGCCGGTGGCCTGGGCGATGCCGTAGGCGATGTCGAGCAGGAAGATCAGGCCCCAGATCGAGAAGGCCCAACCCGCCGCGACGAGCAGCGTCGGGTAGCGGTCCGAGACGGCGCCGTTGGTGGGGCCGAACGTCCCGCGCTGGGAGAACCAGGCGATCGCGGGCATGCACAGCGAGAGCAGCAGGACGACGAGGCGCATGACGGGACCGGATTCCGCAGGTTCCCGTCGTGATACCAGAAGCGGCGGGCCCGCTGCCACTGCCGGATGTCGACGCGTCGCTCCGCGCCCGCGCCCGGACCCGGGGAAATGCGCGATGGCCCACACGCAGCCGCCCGGAAGTCGCCCGCACGGCCGCCCCATCGCGACGCGGCGCCGGTCGGCGAACGCACTGTCCGGACCCCGGCCGCTGGACGCGCCGAAGGCCGGCCCCGACAGCGCACGGGCGGCCACACGGCCCGCATTCCGGCCCGACACGCGACCGGAGCCGTCTACCGTGGCGCCGCGTCCAGCAGGCGAAAACGAAGAAGGCGCCCGCAGGCGGCTTCGATCCAGCGGCGACGACAGGGGTCAGCCGTTGGCCACCGCGCGCCGGGTGCGCACGCCGGTGTCGTGCAGGGAGTCGACGTCGAGGATCAGCGCCATGCGGCCGTCGCCGATGAGGCTGGCGCCTGCGTAGCCGGCGAGGCCGCGCAGCGTGCGGGGCAGGGCCTTGATGACCACTTCCTCGCGGCCGCGCACGCGGTCGACCAGCAGCACGAAGCGCTGTTCGCCCGCCTGCAGCACCACACCCGTCGCGCCGCCGTCCGGCGCCGGGTCCACGCCGAGCCAGGCGCGCAGGTCGAGTACCGGCGTCGGCTGCTCGCGCAAGTCGATCACGCTCTGGCCGTCGATCCACATCGCATTGCCGCCGGTATGCGAGAGCACCTCGACCACGCGCACCAGCGGCAGCGCGTAGACGTCGCCGTCGATCTCCACCAGCAGCGTCGGCAGGATCGCCAGCGTGAGCGGCACCTTGATCGACATGCGCGTGCCGCGGCCCACCTCGGAGTGGATCTGCACGGTGCCGGCGAGCTCGCGGATCTTGCTCTGCACCACGTCCATGCCGACGCCGCGGCCGGACAGGTCGCTCACCTCGGCCTTGGTCGAGAAGCCCGGCAGGAAGATCAGCTGGAGGCACTCGTCCGCCGACAGTCGCGCCGCCGATTCGGCGTCGACGAGTCCCTTGCGGATCGCGCTCTCGCGGATCTTGTCGGGGTCGATGCCGGCGCCGTCGTCGCGCACCTCGATCATCACGTGGTCGCCTTCCTGCTGCGCGGAGAGGCGGACGTTGCCCTGCTCGGGCTTGCCGGCCGCGCGGCGCACGTCGGGCGCTTCGATGCCGTGGTCGATCGAATTGCGCACCAGGTGCACGAGCGGGTCCGACAGCGCCTCGACGAGGTTGCGGTCGAGTTCCGTTTCCGCGCCGACGACTTCGAGTTCGACGGACTTCTGGACCTGCCGCGCGACGTCGCGCGCGAGCTTCGGGAAGCGCGAGAACACGCGGCCGACCGGCTGCATGCGCGCCATCATCACCGCGGACTGCAGTCGACCGGTCGCGGCGTCCAGCACGGTGACGGCGCGATCGAGGTCCTCGTCGCGCAGGCGCGGGCGGATGGTCTTCAGGCGATTGCGCGCGAGCACGAGTTCGCCGACGAGGTTCACCATCGCATCGAGGCGGCGCACGTCGACGCGGACCGTGGTCTCGCCGGCGTCGTTCGCCGCCGGGCTGCGGCGCCCCGCCGGGGCCTGCGGCTCGGGACGGGCAACCTGGGTGGGAACCGGCGCAGGGGCGACGGCGGCCGGCGGCGGTGCTTCGGACACCGGCGCGGCGCCGGGGAGCGCCCCCTTGCCGTGGAACGTATCGAGCAGGGCGTCGAAATCGAGATCGTCGAGGTCGAGCGGCAGGTCGCTCGCACTGACCGTCGGCGTGGCCGCCGCCGGCGCGGCGGCGCGTCCCTCGACATGCATGCTGTCGATCAGCGGCTGCGGCACGTCCGGCAGCGGTCGCCCCTGGGCGACGCAGTCGAGCATGTCGGCGAGCAGGTCGATCGCCTGCTGCGCGCCGTCGAAGGCGAAGGGATCGAGCGGGCTGTCGCCGTGCCGCGCGACGTCGAGGCGATCCTCGACCGCATGGCAGAGCGTGACCATCTGCGGGAAGTCGAGGAAGCCCGCGCCGCCCTTGATGGTGTGGAACCCGCGGAAGACGGTGTTGAGCGCGTCGCGGTCCTCGGGACTGCGCTCGAGCACGACCATCTGCTCGCCGAGCTGGTCGACGATCTCGCGCGCCTCGACGAGGAAGTCGGCGCAGATCTCGCTGTTGGCGTCGCTACCGCTCATGCCGTCGTCGTCCGTCGATCAGAGCCCGAGCGCGGACAGCAGCTCGTCGGCGTTGTCCTGCGTCGCCGGGGCGGCGTCGACGCCGGCCACCGCCGGGCCGTGGCCGCGGTTGTTGTGGAGCTGCAGCGGCTCGGACGGGCCGACGATGTCGCCCAGCCCGGCATGCACCGCGCGCACCAGTTCGACCACGCGGACGATGATCTGCCCGGTGAGGTCCTGGTAGCCCTGCGCCAGCGACATCTCGGAGAACCGTGCGCGCAGGCCGGCGACGGCCTCGCGCTGCGCCTCGTCCTGCGGCGGCGGAAGCTGCGCGAGCAGGCGGCCGCATTCGTCGATCAGGTCGAGCGTGCGCATGCTCGAGGATTCGGTCAGCTGCACGACGTGCTCGAGGCGCGAGCAGGCTTCCGGCAGGGATGCCGCACTGCCGCTGCCGTCGCCGAGCGCGGCGGTGAGCTCGCGCGCGAGGCGCACGAAGCCCTGCACCAGCGGCTGCGTGCGCCACTGGATGAGTTCGTCGACGTTGGCGCGCCAGGCGTCGTGATCGTCGTGCTCGAGCGCCCACAGCGCCGCCTGCAGCTTGGCGATCACCGCGCTGCGTTCGGGCTCGCCGATGCCCGGCGCGGCGCTCATGCGGCGGCCCCGATGCGCTCGAAGATCTTGCCGAGCTTGTCGCCGAGCGTGCCGGCGGTGAAGGGCTTGATGACGTAGCCGTTCACGCCCGCCTGCGCGGCCTCGATGATCTGCTCGCGCTTGGACTCGGCGGTCACCATCAGCACGGGGATCGTCTTGAGCACGTCGTCGGCGCGGATCGCCTTGAGCAGGTCGATGCCCGGCATGCCCGGCATGTTCCAGTCGGTGATGACGAGGTCGAACTTGGCCTTGCGCAGCTCCACGAGCGCGCTGTTGCCATCCTCGGCCTCGGTGGTGTCGAAGAAGCCGAGGTCGTTGAGCAGGTTCTTGACGATGCGGCGCATCGTCGAGAAGTCGTCGACGATGAGGATCTTGATGTTCTTGTCCATGGACGGGTTCCGGGCGGTCCTTGACCGACTAACGGCGGGGAAAGGGGGTTCTTGAGGCGGCGCGGACGAATGGGTCGGCGAATGTCCGCGACGCGTCGCAACGCGGGAGGAAACGGGCATGTCGGCCGCTTGGGCGCGGCCGTTGCGTGCAGCGCGGCACGGAACAGCCCTCCACACCGGCCGCCGCGACGCACCCGGCACCACGACCGGCCGCCGCGGGCTTACACCTCGACATGCTCCACGGCGGTTTCCCGCCAGTCGCCCAGCCGGCCGCGCAGGCGCAGCACGGCCTGGCCGTGGATCTGGCAGACGCGCGATTCGCTGATGCCGAGCACCGCGCCGATCTCGCGCAGATTCATCTCCTGCTCGTAGTACAGCGACAGCACCAGCTGCTCGCGCTCGGGCAGGTTGCCGATCGCCTCGCCGAGCGCCTGCCGGAAGACCGTGTGTTCGAGTTCGCGCGCGGGCGTGACGTTGCAGCTCGCGGCCAGTCGCGGTTCGCCGTCGAAGTCGTCCATCTGCTCGTCGAGCGAGAGCAGCTGGCCGCGCGAGGCGTCCTCGAGCATGTGGTGGTAGTCCTCGAGCGAGACGCCGAGCACGCTGGCGATCTCCGCCGAGTTCGCCGCGCGGCCGTTGGCCTGCTCGACCTGGCGCGTCGCGGCGACCACGTCGCGGTAGCGGCGGTGCACGCTGCGCGGCACCCAGTCGCCGCGCCGGATCTCGTCGATCATCGCGCCGCGGATGCGGATCGAGGCATACGTCTCGAACGCCGCGCCCTGGTCGGCCTGGAAGTTCTTCGCCGCCTCGATCAGGCCGAGCATGCCGGCCTGGATCAGGTCGTCCACCTCCACGCTCGCGGGCAGCCGCGCGGCGAGGTGGTGGGCGATGCGGCGCACGAGCTCGCCGTGCTTGACGACGACGGCATTGGCATCGAAGTCGGCGCTGGCGGTGCGCGTCTGCTTGTAGACATTGGCCTTGACGGCCGTCGCGGTCATGTTCATGCGGTCGCGCTCCGCGCCGTCGGGATCAGGCGTTCCATGAAGAATTCGACGTGGCCGCGCGGGCCCGCCGGCGTCTGCCACTTCTCCGCGCGCTTGGCGATCTCGCGGAAGGCCATCGAGGCGGGCGCGGCCGGGAAGGCGTCGACCACCGCTTCCTGGCGTTGGATCGCGCGGCGCAGCCATTCGTCGCGCGGGATCGCGCCGAGGTAGTTGAGCGTGACGTCGAGGAACTTCGACGTCACCCGCTCGAGCTTCTCGAACAGCTGGCGGCCCTCGCTCGGATGACCGACCTGGTTGGCGAGCACCTGCACGCGGGTCACGCCGCGCTCGCGGGTGAGCACCTTGATCAGCGCATAGGCGTCGGTGACTGACGCGGGTTCGTCGCAGACCACCACGATCACGTCCTGCGCGGCCTGGCAGAAGGTCAGCACGCTGTCGGAGATGCCGGCGGCGTTGTCGATGACCATCACGTCGATCGGCATCTCGAGCTGGCTGAAGGCGTGCACGAGGCCGACGTGCTGCGCCGGGGTTAGTTCGGTCATGTGGCGCTTGCCGCTCGCGGCGGGCACCACCAGCAGGCCGTTCGGGCCTTCGAGCAGCGTGTCGGCGAGCTCGCAGCGGCCGGCGAAGACGTCGGCGAGGGTGAAGCGCGGCGAGAGGCCGAGCATCACGTCGACGTTGGCGAGGCCGAGGTCGGTGTCGAGCAGCAGCACGCGCTGGCCGGCGTTCTGCAGCGCCATCGAGAGGTTGACGCTCACCGAGGTCTTGCCGACGCCGCCCTTGCCGCTGGCGACGGCGATGACGCGCACCGGGCCCGGCTCGTTCGCAGCGACGTGCGCGGTGGAAGCGATGGGGTTAGGCGACGACATGGCGTTCCTCGGTGGCGAGCGGGTTGTCGGCGGCGCGACGGAGTTTTTCGATCTGGAGCACGAGGCGGGACGCGTCCGCGGCCTCGAGGTCGGCGGGCACCTGCTGGCCTGCCGTGGTGTATGCAAGGGGCAGGCCATGCTTGATCGCGACGGAGATCGCGCTGCCGAGGCGGCCGGTCTCGTCGAGCTTGGTGAGCACGACGGCTTCCGGCTGCGCCATGCGGTAGCGGCGAACGGCCTCGGCCATGTCCTGCGGCTGCAGGTTGGCCGGCAGAACGAGCAGCGAACGCAGGTTGCGCGTGGCGCGCAGCCAGGTGACCTGGCCGAGCAGCGCCTTGTCGCGCGCGGCGTAGCCGGCGGTGTCGACGAGCACGAGCGGGTAGTCGACGAGCTGGTCGAGCGCGTCGGTGAGGCCTTCGGGGCCGTCGGCCTCGCACACCGTGATGCCCAGCTTGCGGCCGAGCGCATGCAGCTGCTCGCGGGCGCCGGGACGCTCGACGTCGGTGGTGACGAGCGCGACGTCGCGGGCGCGGTGACGCTGCGCGAAGCGGGCCGCGAGCTTGGCGAGCGTCGTCGTCTTGCCGGCGCCGGTCGGGCCGATCAGCGCGAACACGCCGCCGTCTTCCAGCGGTTCCGAGCGCGCGATGGTGAGCATGCGCGCCAGTTCGGCGAGCAGCGGCGCCTTGACCTTCGACGGCTCGAGCTTGGGATCGATGCGCTGGGCGATCTGCTGCGCGATCGCGTCGTCGCAACCGTAGGCCTGCAGGGTCTCGAAGGCGAACGCGCGCGCCGGCGAACCGCGCAGGCGCTCCAGGCCGAACTGGCCCATCTGGCGCTCGATCATCTGGCGCATCGAGCTGAGCTCGTTGCGCATCGCGACGATGGTCGGGTCCTCGGACTGGTTGACGACGAGCTGCAGCGTCGGCGGCGCGGCGACGGTGAGCACCGGCGCGGGCAGTGCGATCGCCGGAGCGGGTGCCTGCACCGCGGCCATCTCGGCGAGCGGGTCGAAGGCGTCGACGAACGACGGCGCGGCGAGCGCGACGGGTGCGGCGGGGATCGCGGCGAGCTGGGTGAAGTCGGGGGCGGCGACCGGCGCGGGCGCCGGCGTTTCGACGATGCGGGCGACGGGCGCCTCGATGGCGACCGCGGCCTCGACGATCTCGATCGGGGCGATGTCCGTCTCGACGTGGCCCTGCGCCCGGGTCTGCACGTATTCGGCCTCCGCCTGCACCAGGCCGGCGGCACGGGCGCTGATGGTCGGCGTCGGCTCGTCGGCGTCGGTGAGGCGGGCGAGCAGGGCGCGGAAGTCGTCGCCCGACTTCACCGGCGCGGCGGGCGCGGGTTCGGCGGCGGGCTCGGGCTTGCGCAGCAGGGAGGACAGCGCCGGGCGGTCGTTGTCCTGCGTTGCGGCGCGGGCGCGCTCGGCGAGCGCGGAGCGGGTCGCGGTGGCCTGCGCGCCGTTGCCGGCGAGCGCGGCGATCATGGCGTCGGCCCGCGAGATCGACTTGGCCGGGGCGGCTGCGGCGGCGACGGTCTCCAGCGCGCGAACCGGCATCGGCGGCGCCGGCACGAAGGCCGGCATCGCGTCGAGCGCGGTGACCGGACGCTCGGCCTCCTCGGCCTCGGCGGCGGTGCGCAGCGCCTGCTGCACCATCGCCTCGTCGTAGTCGGTGGCCGCGACGATCTCGATGCCGCCGTGGACGGGCTTGTTCGACAGGATCACGGCGTCGGGGCCGTGCTCCTCCCGCACCATCTTCAGCGCGGTGCGCATGTCGGGGGCGACGAAACGCTTGATTCTCATGCGACGGCCTCGGCTCGGGCGGTGGCGGATTGCAGGGTCGGACGGCTCATGCCGGGACTTGTGCAACGCCCGTGCCAGAGGGGCACGACGGGAAAGCGTCGAACTTGAGCGGCCGTGGGGGTGAGTCGGCGCCGCCTAGGCGGCACCGCCGCCTGGGGCCGACGAACGCCCGCGCCGCTGGCGCGGGCCGGGTGGGCCGAGGGCTGCGGAGGCGACGACGCGGCGAGCGGTGGCGCCGGAGAATCGGCGGCGCTTTCCCGGTCAACCGTCAGGCTCGCCGGAAGGCACGGGTGGGCGGTCGCCGGGGCTGCGGACGCGGGATCGATCGCGGTCCGCGGAGCCGCAGTGACGACGTCAGGCGCCGAATGCCGACGGAGTGGGCTACCGGGCCCGGGTCAGGGAGGCGGGCCGTTAGGAATGCCGCGTGCGCGACATTGCGTCAGCCGATCGACCCCACCAGCCGCAGGCGCTTGTCCTCCGGCACCTCGCCGTACGCCAGCACCGCGAGCTGCGGGACGCTGTGGCGGACGAGGCGGGCGATGGACGAGCGGATCGGCGAGGGCACCAGCAGCACCGCGGGTTCGCCGCGGCCTTCCTGCTGCGTCACGCATTCGCTGAGGTTCTGGTGCAGGCGCTCGGCGAGGCCCGGTTCGAGCGCCGCGCCCTGTCCGTTCACCGAGTCCTGCAGCACGCGTTCGAGCTGGGGGGCGAGGGTGAACACAGGCAGTTCGGCATTGAGGCCGTTGAGCTCCTGCACGATGAAGCGGCCCAGCGCGGTGCGCACGGTGGCGACGAGCTGCGCCGGATCCTGCGTCATCGCGCCATGCTCGAGGAGCGCCTCCACGATCTGGCGCATCTGCCGCAGCGGTACCTTCTCGGCGAGCAGCGACTGCAGCACGCGCACGATCGTGGACAGCGGCAGCAGCTTGGGCGTCAGTTCCTCGACGAGTTTCGGCGAGGCCTTGGCGACGTTCGCGAGCAGCTGCTGCACCTCGTCGTGGCCCAGCAGTTCGGCGGCCTTCTCGCGCACGAGGTGCGAGAGATGCGTGGCGACCACGGTGGCCGGGTCGACCACCGTGTAGCCGAGCGATTCCGCATGCGCGCGCTGGCCCGGCACGATCCACACGGCGTCGAGCCCGAATGCCGGGTCGCGCGTCGGGATGCCGTCGATCTGCCCGAACACGCGGCCGGGGTCGAGTGCCATCTCGCGATCGGGCTGCAGTTCGCCGGTCGCGACCGGCACGCCGTGCACCATGACGCGGTACGCATTCGGCGCGAGCTCGAGGTTGTCGCGCACGTGCACGGCCGGAATCAGGAAGCCGAGATCCTGCGTCAGCTTGCGGCGCACGCCCTTGAGCCGCGCGAGCAGTTCGCCGCCCTGCGCCTTGTCGACCAGCGGGATCAGGCGGTAGCCGACTTCCAGCGACAGCGGCTCGACCGGGCGCAGCTCGTCCCAGGTCAGCTCGGCGTTCGGCGACGGCGCCGCAGTGGTCGAGAGGCTTTCCGGCGGCGGCGCTTCGGCCGCTTCGCGCGCGGTGCGATTCATGCGCCACGCCGCATAGCCCATGCCGCCGGCGGCGAGCAGGAACGGAATGTTCGGCATGCCCGGCACGAGGCCGACGAGGCCGAGGATCGCCGCCGACACGGTGAGCGCGCGGTGGTGCCCGAAGACCTGCTTCTTGACCGTGTCGCCCATCTCCTGCTCGGTCGTCGCGCGGGTGACGAGCATCGCCGTCGCGGTGGACACGAGCAGCGCGGGCAGCTGCGCGACGAGGCCGTCGCCGATCGCCAGCAGTGAATACGTCTGCGCCGCCTGGCCGAAGCCGAGGCCGTGCTGCAGCATGCCGATCAGCACGCCGCCGACGAGGTTGATGAAGAGGATCAGCAGGCCCGCGATCGCGTCGCCGCGCACGAACTTGCCGGCACCGTCCATCGAGCCGTAGAAGTCCGCCTCGTTGCGGACGTCCTCGCGGCGGGCCTTGGCCTCCTCGCGCGAGAGCAGGCCCGCATTGAGGTCGGCGTCGATCGCCATCTGCTTGCCGGGCATCGCGTCGAGGATGAAACGCGCCGACACCTCGGAGATGCGGCCCGCGCCCTTGGTCACGACCACGAAGTTGATGATGGTGAGGATCGCGAACACGACCAGGCCGACGGCGTAGCTGCCGCCGATCACGAACTGGCCGAAGGATTCGATGACGTGGCCGGCGGACGCGCCGCCCTGGTGGCCGTGCAGCAGCACCACGCGCGTGGACGCGACGTTCAGCGCGAGCCGCAGCAGCGTGACCATCAGCAGCACGCTGGGGAAGATCGAGAATTCGAGCGGGCGCTTGACGTAGACCACCGCCAGCAGCACGACGAGCGACAGCGCGATGTTGATGGTGAAGAAGGCATCGAGCACCAGCGGCGACAACGGCACGGTCACCATCGCCAGCATGCCGAGCACCACGAGCGGCGCCGCGGCGCCCCCCTTGAGCGACTGCATCACTTCGGTCGCGCGGCTCATGCCTCACCTCCGTTCGCGGCATCCGGCGCGCCGTCGGCGCCGACGTCGAGCTGCACCAGCTGCGGCATGGGCCCGCGCGCGGGATGCCACTTCCTCAGCTGGAAGATGTAGGTGAGCACCTGCGCCACCGCGGCGTAGAGCTTCACCGGGATCTCCTCGTCGACCTTGCACTGGCGGTACAGCGCACGCGCGAGCGGCGGCGCTTCGACGGTCGAGATCCGGTGCGTGGCGGCCAGCTCGCGGATGCGCAGCGCCATCTCGTCGACGCCCTTGGCGACGACCTTCGGCGCGCGCATGGCGCCGGCCTCGTACTTGAGCGCCACGGCGTAGTGCGTCGGGTTGGTGATGATCACGTCGGCTGTCGGCACCGCATCCATCATCCGCTTGTTCGACATCTGCCGGGCCAGGTGGCGCGCCTTCGCCTTGATCTCGGGATTGCCTTCCGATTCCTTCGCCTCGTCGCGCAGTTCCTGCTTGGTCATCTTCAGGCGCGCGCGCCAGGCGAAGCGCTGGTAGGGCACGTCGATGGCGGCGAGCAGGCCCATCGCCAGCACCAGTGCGAGGAAGACACCGAGCACCACGTCGACGCCATTGGCCACGGCGGCCTCGAGCGGCTGCCGCGGAATGTCCATCAGCCGGCCCATGGAGCCCTTGATCACGACGCCGGCGATCCCGCCGATCAGCAGCAGGCGCAGCACGGAGCGACCGAGCTCGGCGAACGATTCCTTGCCGTACATGCGGCCGAGGCCGGCCGCCGGGCTCAGGCGGGTCAGGTCGACCTTGAACGCGGCGGCCGAGAAGCGCATGCCGTTCATGAGCGCCGGCGCGACGAAGCAGCCGGCGATCGCCGCCAGCAGCAGCGGCAGGATCGGCATCACCAGCGCACCGGCGGTCTTCGCCGCGTAGGCGGGCAGCCGGTCGGCGTGGCCGACCAGGCCCGGCTCGAACTGCAGCGCGTTCTTCATCCAGTCCCGCGAGGTCGCGCCGAGCTGCGGCGCCGTGAACTTGAGCGCGAGCGTCGCGCAACCCAGCACCGCGACGTTCGCGAGCTCCTTCGAGCGCGGGGCGTCGCCGCGCTCGCGGGCTTCCCGCAATCGCTTCTCTGACGGGGCTTCGGTGCGATCTTCGTTGTCGGTCTCGGACATCGCAGCGGGTCAACCGGTGAGGGCGCGGGCGGCCAGGAAGGCCGCCTCGAACAGCCGTTGCACCGGCCCTTGCAATTCCCTTGCCAGCACCATGAGCAGGGCGAGCCCGACCAGCAGCGCCACCGGGAAGCCGAGCGACATCGGGCTGAGCTGCGAGGCGGCCCTCGAGAGCACGCCGACGGCGACGTTCACCGCCAGCAACGCCATCGTGACCGGCAGCGCCAGCAGCAGGCCCGTGCGCAGGGCGACGCCGAAGAATTCGGGCACGGACGAAACGAAGCCCGGCCAGTCCGGGATCGCCGCGCCGACCGGCATCGAGGCGTAGCTGTCGAACAGCAGCTGGACCAGTGCGAGATGGCCGTCGACCGCGAAGAAGACCAGGCCGAAGCTCAGGAAGAACCACTGCGCGACGACGGGCGAGGCCTCGCCGCTGCTGGGATTGGCGAGCGTCGCGTTGGCGAGGCCCATGCCCTGGCTGACGAGTTGCCCCGCCACCTCGCCGGCCTCGAAGGCCATCCGCAGCATCAGCCCGATCGCGATGCCCATCGCGAACTCGCGGGCGACGGCGAGCACGGTGGCGGCATTGATGCCCGCGGGCGGCGGCTCGGGCAGCAGCTGCGCCAGCGCCGCGGAGATCGCGATGGTGAGCACCAGCCGCGACCGTGCCGGGATGCCGCGCCCACCCACCATCGGCAGTGCCTGGATCGCCGCGCCGATGCGCAACGCATACCAGAGCACCTTGGCGAGCATGCCGAACAGGTTCAGCCCGTCGGCGGTGGTGAGCGTGACGACATCCATCGGCCGGCGCGGTGCAAGCGCCATGCCGTGGTCGGCGACGCTAGGGTCGCGTCTCCATCTCCACCGCGATCGGCCAGCCGCCCGACCGCGGCGGCGGCGGCTGCAGGACGGTCGCACCGAACGTCCTCGCGAAGCAGCGCGCGAACGGCGTCTGCGGCCGCACGTCGACCGCCGAGAGATGGCCGGTCGCATCGACATCGGCGACCAGTACGAATTCGCCGCCGCGTCCGGGATCCGTCCCCTTCGGCACGCAGGGCACCACGGCATGGTGGATGGCCGGGACCATCGCGGTGTCGTAGATGAAGCCCTGGCGCGTGGCCACGGCCGCTTTCGCGGTGGCGAGCCGCGACGCGAAGCCGGGCGCGGCCACCGCCGGGGCGACGAGCAGGAGCGACAGGGATGCGGCGATCAGGGAGCGCATGGCGGGACGCGGGAGCCGGGCGTTGCAGGAGAACAGGCGCGGGCTGAATCGCCGCTGCGCGCTCAGCCGATCAGCTGCGGGATCCGCGCGAACAGGTCCGCGGTGAACGACACCAGCCGGCCGAGCAGGAAATGGCCCATCACCGCGATCGTCGCGATCAGCGCCATCGCCTTCACCACGAAACCGATCGTCTGCTCGTTGATCTGCGTGGCGGCCTGCAGCACGCCGACCACGACGCCGACGCCCAGCACCACCAGCAGCGGCGGCGCACCGAGGACGAGGGCCATCTCCAGCCCCCGCGTGATTTCCGACATCGCGACTTCGGGGGTCATGGTCAGGTCACCGGATTGAAGCTGCCGGCGAGCGAGCCGACGACGAGGACCCAGCCGTCGACGAGCACGAACAGCAGAATCTTGAAGGGTGCCGAGATGATCATCGGCGACATCATCATCATGCCCATCGACATCAGCACGCTGGCGACGACGAGGTCGATGATCACGAACGGGATGTAGATCAGGAACGCGATCTCGAACGCGGTCTTGAGCTCGCTGGTGAGGAACGAGGCGGCCAGCACGCTGAAGGGCACGTCGTTCGCGGTCGCGTACGGCCCGCTGTGCGAGAGGCCGGCGAACGTCATCAGATCGGTCTCGCGCACCTGGGCGAGCATGAAGCCGCGGAACGGCTGCGCAGCGGCCGCCCAGGCCGACTTGAAGTCCATCGTGCCGTCGAGGTACGGCGAGATGCCCGAGGCCCACGCCGCGTCGAACGTCGGCGTCATGATCATGAAGGTGAGGAACAGCGCGAGCGCCAGCAGCACCTGGTTGCTCGGCGTCTGCCCGGTGCCGAGCGCCTGCCGCAGCAGGCCGAGCACGATGATGATGCGCGTGAACGCGGTGATGCCCATCAGCGCCGCCGGCAGCAGCGTGATGCCGGTCATCAGCAGAAGCACCTGCAGCGGCATGCTCACCGGCTGCCCGCCGACCTGGCCGACATTCACCGCCGGCAGCGCGCGCGACGGCGCGGCGGATGCGACCGGAGGCGCCGTCGTGGTCGCCGCGGGCGAGGCCGCGGCCTGCGCATGCGCGGCATTGCCCAGCAGCCCGTAGGCGAGGCCCAGCACGAGGGCCATCGCGCACAGCAGGCGCATCAGGCGTTCGAGGGTGAGGCTCATGACTTCCTGCCGAAGTGCTGCGCGAGCACCTGCGCGAACGGCGAGGGTGCGGTCGATTCGACGACGGGCAGCGGATGCTCGAGCGTGTGCAAGGTGCGTACCCCGCCCTGGCCCACGCCGACCAGCAGCTGCTGGCCGCCGACGTCGAGCACGACGGCGCGGTCGCGCGGGCCGAGTGCGACGCTCGCGACGATCTTCAGTTGCGACGTGCCGGCGCCGCGCTGCATGCCGGGCATGCGCTTGGCGAGCCAGCCGAGCCCGAGGATGAGCCCGATGACGAGCAGCAGCGAAAAGACGGCGCCACCGATGCTGCCGGCGTCCGCCGCCGGTGCATGCGCGACCGGGGACGCGACCTGCGCGGACGTCGCCGGCCGCACCGGAAACGTGATGCTGCGTGCGGTCGCTGCGGGTTTCGTCGCGACGGGCGCGGTGGCCGCCGGTGCCTGCGCCACGGCGGGCGCGGCGGTGGCGGGCGTTGCAGCAGCCGGCGCTTCGACGACGGCCGGGGCCGTCGCAACGGGCGCGTTCGTTCCCTGCGCGAGCGCCACCGGTTCGGCGTCCATGGCCGGTCCCATCCCGCTCACTTCAGGCGCTTGATGCGCTCGGACGGGCTCACCACGTCGGTGAGCCGCACGCCGAAGCGGTCGTTGACCACGACCACCTCGCCCTGCGCGATCAGCGTGCCGTTGACGTAGACGTCGAGCGGTTCGCCCGCCGCGCGTTCGAGCTCGACGACCGAGCCCTGGTTGAGCTGCAGCAGGTTGCGGATCGGAATGCGCGTGCGGCCGACCTCCAGCGAGAGCGTCACGTTGACGTCGAGGATGACGTCGAGGTTCAGGTCCGCGCCGGCCGTGCCGTCGGCGGTGAGCGTGTCGAACGCGGCGGGCGCCGCGAGGTCGGAAGGGTTCATGGCATTAGCCCAGGGAGTCGATGGGAATCAGCGAGCGCGGCTGGTTCACGTGGGTGATCTTGATGGCGTTCTTGCCGTTGTGCGTGCCGAATTCGCCGGAGAACAGCGAGCTGCCCTCGACCTCGACCGACACCTGCCGCGGCAGGTCGATCGGGATGATGTCGCCGACCTTCAGCTGGCTCAGCGCGCGCAGCGAGATCTGTCGCTGCGCGAGGCTGCTGCTGATCTCGACGTCGGCATCCTGCAGCTGCGCACGCATCGCCCGCGTCCAGTTCTCGTCCTTCTCGATGCGGTCGCTCTGCACGCCGGCATCGAGCAGCTCGCGGATCGGCTCGAGCATCGAATACGGCAGTGCCACGTGCAGCTCGCCGCCGCCGCCTTCGAGTTCGACGTGGAAGCGGCTGACCACGATGTACTCGCGCGGCGAGATGATGTTCGCGAAGTGCGGGTTGACCTCCGAGTTCACGTACTCGAACTCGACCGGAAGCACCGGCGCCCAGGCTTCGGCCAGGTCGGCGAAGGTCTGGCGCAGCAGGAGCTGGATCACGCGCATCTCGGTGGGCGTGAACTCGCGGCCCTCGATGCGCGTGTGGTACTTGCCCATGCCGCCGAAGAAGTTGTCGACGGTGGTGAACACGAGCCGGGGCTCGAAGACGATGATCGCGGTGCCGCGCAGCGGCTTCATCTTCACCAGGTTGAGGTTGTTCGGCACCTGCAGCGAATGCATGTACTCGCCGAAGCGGATCAGGTCGATGCCGCGCACCGAGAGGTCCGCCGAGCGGCGCAGCAGGTTGAACAGCCCGATGCGCCACGTGCGCGCGAAGCGCTCGTTGATCATCTCGAGCGTGGGCAGGCGGCCGCGGACGATGCGGTCCTGGCTGGTGAAGTCGTAGGCGCGGGCTTCGCCCGGCGCCACCGGAGGCTCGACCTCGATCGCCCCGGCATCCACGCCGTGGAGGAGGGCGTCGATCTCGTCCTGTGAGAGCAGGTCGGCGCTCATGCGCGGGATCCCTTACTGGGTGACCAGGCTGGTGAAGATCACGGCGTCGACCTTGTCGGGCGCGCCCTCGTGCTTGAGCACCGAGCGCACTTCCGCAAGCGACTTGTCCTGCAGGCGTTCCTTGCCGCTGCGCTGCGCGAGCTGGTCGGACGTCTGCTGGCCGAACAGCAGGAGCAGGCGGTTGCGCAGCGCCGGCGCCTGTTCCTCGAGCGCCTTCAGCGTCTCCGGATCGCGGGTGGCGAGCTGCACGTCGGCCTGCAGGTAACGCACCGCGTCGGCGTCGGCGAGGTTGACGACGAACGAGGGCTCCATCGCGAAGTACTGCGTGGGGAGCTTGTGCTCCTCCTTCTTCGCGGGCGCCGCATGGCTCGTCCACCACCATGCTCCGGCGCCGCCGCCCGCGAGCGTCAGCACCGCGCCGAGCGCGAGCACCAGCTTCTTGCGGCTCTTCTTCGGTTCGGCGGTGGCAGCGGCGTCGACGACGGGGGCTTTGGCGGACACGGGGCAGGGCTCCTGGGGTTACGCCAGGGCTGTGCAAGGTGCGTGCCGCGCTTGGATCGGGTGCTGCCGGGGTTTTGACGTCGGGCTGAACGGGGGTCGCGACGGCGGACCGTCGCCGGCCTCAGGCGTATTCGTCCAGCAGGCCGCGGCCGCGCAGGACGCGGACGGTGGTGACCGCCGGTTCGGCGGCCCCGTCGGTGGACGGGGCGCTGCCGAAGCCGCCGGGCGTCCGGCCGGCCCGGCCGTCGTCGCGGGCACCACCGGTGCCGACCTGCGCCTGCCCGAGTTCCATCCCCTGCCGGCCGAGCAGGTCGCGCAGGCGGTCAATGCCGCCCTCCAGCGCCTGCCGCACATCGGCATTCGCGGCGTGGAAATGCGCGTGCACGCGGCTGCCGTCCATCTGCAGGCGGATGTCGATGGTGCCGAGGCCTTCGGGGCTGACGCGGATCTCGGCGCGGTCGATGCGCTGGTCCGCCATCCACGTCACGCGGCCGGCGAGGCCGTCATCGAAGTCGGCGTCCAGTGTCAGCGGCGCCGAGGCGGGCACGACGGCGAGCAGGCGCGGGGTCGAAGCGACCAGGCCGGCCTCGCGCGGCGCACCGAGCGCGGTCGTGAGCGGTGTCGGGCCGTCGCTGCCCGGTGTCGCCCGCTCGCCGCGCTCGGGGCGCTCGCGGACGAAGGCGGCGAATGCGGCGGCTTCCGGCGGCAGGGTGCGTTCGACAGCGGCGGCCGGCATCGACGCGACGGCCGGGGTGGCGGCAGTGCCCGCAGGCGATGC
>NZ_BAAGAB020000057.1:0-16840 GCF_047159895.1 Lysobacter xanthus | reverse complement strand
CAATGCGCAGGCGGTGCAGGCCGGTCGCGTCCCGCCAACCGCGCTGGGCGTGGAGGCGCCGGATGCACGCACCGTGCTGTTCCGGCTCGATCGCAGCGCGCCGCTGCCCGCGCTGCTGACGCTGCCGATCGCGTTTCCGGTCGACGTCGCCGCGGTCGCGCGGCTCGGCGCGCAGCACACGCGGCCCGGCGTGCTGGTGTCGAACGGCGCCTACCGGCTCGCGGCATGGACGCCACAGGCGAACCTCGTCGTCGAGCGCAATCCGTACTTCCATGACGCGCCGAACGTCGCCATCGGCCGCGTGCGCTACCAGGTGACCGAGGACGCCGCCGCCGAACTGCAACGCTTCGCCGCGGGCGACCTGCACATCACCGAAGCCGTGCCGCCGCAGCCGCTGGCGGCACTGCGGACCCGCTTCGGCGACCGACTGCGGCTGTCGCCGTACATCGGCGCCTTCTGGCTCGGCCTCAACACCACGCGCGCACCGTTCCGCGACGGCGACTGCGCGCCGGTGGCCGGCGTGCATGCATCGACCGGCCTGTCGCCCGTGCGCGAAGGCTGCCTCGACCGCGGCCATGCGCTGCGTCGAGCCTTGTCGCTCGCGGTCGATCGCGAGCGGCTGGTGCGCCACGTCACCGGCTTCGGCGAGCGTGCGGCGTTCGGAGTGGTGCCCTCCGGCATCGCCGGCTACACGCCCGCGGCCACGCCCTGGTCGGGCCTGCCGCAGGCACGGCGCGAGGCCGATGCGCGACGCCTGTACCGCGCAGCGGGCTTTACGCGCGAGCGGCCACTGGAGATCGAATTGCGCTACAACACCTCGACGCCGCATCGGCGCCTCGCGCTCGCCGTCGCGGCGATGTGGCGCGAGACGCTCGGCGTGCGCGTGCGGCTGCGCAACGAGGAATGGAAGGTCTTCGTCGGCAACCGCAAGCAGCGCGTGATCACGCAGGTGTTCCGCGGCGGCTGGATCGCCGATACGCCCGATGCACGCAACTTCCTCGCGGCGTTCGGTGCCGACGGCCCACTCAACTGGACGGGCTTCGACGATACGGGTTTCCGCGAGCGCCTCGCGCGGGCCGATGCCGCGCGTTCCGAGGCCGCGCGCAATGCCTGGCTGCATGCGGCGGAAACGCGGCTGCTGCAGGCCGATGCCGTGGTGCCCCTCTACTTCTACACCTCCAAGCACCTGGTCGATGCGCGCGTGCGCGGGTTCGAGGCGAACGCCCTCGACCGCCACGCGAGTCGCTGGATGCGCCTGTCCGACTGAGGAATCCGCGATGCGACCCCGCCATCCCGAACTGCATCGCGCGCATCGCGCCGGCTGGCTGCGCGCCGCCGTGCTCGGCGCCAACGACGGCATCGTCTCCATCTCCGGCCTCGTGGTCGGCGTCGCCGCGAGCGGCGCCTCGCCGTCGACGGTGCTCGCGAGCGGCATCGCCGGCGTGGTGGCCGGCGCGATGTCCATGGCGGCGGGCGAATACGTCTCCGTGCAGTCGCAGGCCGACGTCGAAACCGCGGACCTCGCGAAGGAACGACGCGAACTCGCGGAAGAGCCGGAGAGCGAGCTTCGCGAACTGGCGACCATCTGGGAGCGTCGCGGGCTCGCGCCGGACCTCGCGCGCGAGGTCGCCGTGCAGCTCACCGCGCACGATGCACTCGGCAGCCATGCGCGCGACGAGCTCGGCATCACTGACACGTTGCGCGCGCGACCGCTGCAGGCCGCGCTCGCCTCGGGTGCGGCGTTCATCAGCGGCGCGGTGCTGCCGATGGTCGCGGTCCTCGCGGCGCCGGCCGGGCGCGTCGAACGGGTCACCGTCGCAGCCACGCTCGCCGCGCTCGCGCTGTCCGGGGCGCTCGCGGGCTGGGCCGGCGGCTCGCCGATGCTGCGCGGCGCGATCCGCGTGGTCGCCTGGGGTGCCGCGGCGATGGCGGCGGCGTCGCTGATCGGTCGACTCGCGGGCGTCGCGCTGTGACGCACGCGTTCGACGCGTGACGGTGCTCCGCCGCTTCGCACGCGCGCTCGGCGAGGCCCTGCTCACGCTGTGGCTGCTCGCGACGCTCTGCTTCGTGCTGCTGCATGCGGCGCCCGGCGGGCCGTTCGACACCGAGAAAGCCGCGCCGCCCGAAGTGCAGGCCGCGCTCGCGGCGCAGTACCGGCTCGACCGGCCGCCGCTCGCGCAGTACGGCGCGTGGCTCGGCGACGTCGCGCGCGGCGATCTCGGGCCGTCGTTCCAGTACCCCGACTACCGCGTCTCGCAACTCGTCGCGCAGGCGCTGCCGGTGTCGGCACTGAATGGCGGACTGGCCTTGCTGCTCGCACTCGCGGTCGGCATTCCGGTGGGGATGCTCGCGGCGGTGCGCGCGGGCGGTCCGGTCGATCGAAGCCTGATGGCGGTC
Source organism: Lysobacter xanthus (assembly GCF_047159895.1). Classification (NCBI taxonomy): domain Bacteria; kingdom Pseudomonadati; phylum Pseudomonadota; class Gammaproteobacteria; order Lysobacterales; family Lysobacteraceae; genus Lysobacter; species Lysobacter xanthus. The sequence goes on along the minus strand of NZ_BAAGAB020000057.1, from coordinate 14,443 downwards.
GCCGGCCTCGGCCTGGCCGTACCGAAGTTCGTGGTCGCGCCGCTGCTCGTGCTGGTGTTCGCCGTCACGCTGCACTGGCTGCCCGCCGGCGGCTGGGGCGAGGCACGCAACATCGTGCTGCCGGTACTCGCACTCGCGCTGCCGAACATCGCCTACTGCGCTCGACTGACGCGGGCCTCGTTGCTCGAGACGCTGTCGGCGGACTACCTGCGTGCCGCACGCTCGCGCGGCCTGTCGCCCACGCGCGTGCTGCTCGCGCATGCGATGCCGCCGGCGCTGCTGCCCGTCGTGGCCTGGCTGTCGCCCGCGCTCATCAACGTCGTGACCGGCTCGGCCGTCGTCGAGCAGGTGTTCGGCATCCCCGGCATGGGGCGCTACTTCGTGCAGGGCGCGCTCAACCGCGACTACACGCTCGTGCTCGGCGTGGTGCTCGCGGTCGGCGCGGCGATCGTGCTGATCAACGCGCTCGTCGACGCGCTGCGCACGGCGATCGATCCGCGCCTCGCGATCGACTGATCAGCCGGGCTTCGCGCAGTCGCCGGATTCGTCCTCGAGCCGGATCCGCAGCGCGCCGTCCTCGCGCACCAGGACGGACGAATACGAGTAGGTCCTGGCCGACTTGTCATCGCTGGTCCATTCGAAGCGTCCCGCGACCAGCGCCGCATCCGCGCCGAGCGCTTCGATCGACAGGTCCTTCCACGCGAACGCGGCCGGGCCGGGCCATTTCGTCGTGTACTGGGTGACGAGCGCGGCCTTGGGCACGAGCGTCTTGTGCCCGCAGCCGAGGAAGTAGGCGCCATCCCGCGCGTAGCGCGCGGCGACCGCCGCACCGTCGCGACGCGCCAAGTCCTGCTCGTACGCCTGCATGAAGGCGCGCGCCTCGGCGACGATGCCCGGCGGTTCGACTTGCACAGGGGCGGACGACGCCGCGGCGGCGAACATCAGGATGCTCATCATCATCGGGGCAGCTCCATCCAGGTGGCGATCACGTCGCGGGCCTCGTCGACGCCCTGCTTCGACTCGCCGGAGAAGACCTGCACGCCGACGCTGTCGCCGAAGCGCGACTGCATTTCCTTGCTCACCGCATGCATCGTCTGCATCTGCTGGCCGCGGCCGAGCTTGTCGGCCTTGGTCAGCAGCGCATGTGCGGGGAGGCCGCGGTTGACCGCGTAGCCGAGCATCTGCAGGTCGTAGTCCTTGAGCGGATGGCGGATGTCCATGATCACGACCAGGCCCTTCAGCGCCTCGCGCGTCGTGAAGTAGCGGTCGATGAACGCCTGCCAGTGCGCCTGCAGGTCCTTCGGGACCTTCGCGTAGCCATAGCCGGGCAGGTCGACGAGGTACTTGTTGCCGGGCTCCTCGTTCTGCTTCGGCGTGAAGTCGAAGAAGACCAGCTGCTGGGTGCGGCCGGGTGTCTTGGAGACGCGGGCGAGCGCGCCCTGCTGGCAGATCGCGTTGAGGGCGGTGGACTTGCCCGCGTTCGAGCGGCCGGCGAAGGCGACCTCGAAGCCGCCGTCGGGCGGAAGCTGGGCCATGGTGTGCGCCGACAGCAGGTAGCGGGCGCGCTGGAAGGGATTGGACATGCGACAAGGATCGCATGCCGGCCGCCCGGAACCCGACCCGCGTTGACCCGGCCGGCGGGCGGCGCGGATAATTCCGCAGTTGCGGCGTCCGATCCCGGCGCCTTCCCCGTGTTCCCGGAGTTCTTTCGAATGCGCCATGCCCGCGCCTACGGCCTTGCCGGCCTCGCCGCCCTCGCGGTCGCCGCCGTCGCCGTCGCCCAGACCACCGTCACTCCGGTGCCGGACAAGGCGCCCGTGCAGGTCGCGCCGCTCGCCGGCGCCGAGGAGCACGCGACCTGGGGCGACCCGAAGAAGGGCCAGTCCAAGGCCGGCGCCTGCGCCGCCTGCCATGGCCTCGACGGCAACCCTGCGGTGCCCGCCTACCCGCGCCTCGCCGGCATGCCGGAGCGCTACGTCGCCCAGCAGCTCGCGCTGTTCAAGAGCCACGAGCGCACCAGCGGCATGGCCGCGGTGATGTATCCGATCGCCGAGCCGCTGACCGCGCAGGACATGCGCGACCTCGGCGCCTGGTTCCAGACGCAGAAGCCGGGCGCCGGCATCGCCGACGACACCGCGATCGCGGCCGGTCCGAACGCCGGCAAGAAGTACTTCGAAGTCGGCCAGCAGCTGTTCCGCGGTGGCGACAAGGCGCGCGGCATCCCGGCGTGCATGGGCTGCCACGGGGCCGCGGGCCAGGGCAATCCGGGCCCGGCCTACCCGATGCTCTCGGGCCAGCAGGCCGACTACGCGAAGCGTCGCCTCGAGGAATACCGCACGGGCACCGGCGCGCCGGCGACCTACAAGAACTTCCACATCATGGCGTCGATCGCCTCGAAGCTGACCGACGAGGAGATCGGCTCGCTGGCCAGCTACATCCAGGGCCTGCACGATCGCGCGAACGATGCCGGCGCCGCGACCGCGGTGACCGGCGGCGCGTCCGGCCCGGCTCCGGCCGCGACGCCGGTCGCCCCGACCAGCGTGCCCGCGCAGACCACCGCGCCGGTGCAGCCGGCCAGCGCGGCCGGCCAGCCCGAGGCGGCCCAGCCGGCGGCCCCGGCCGCGGCGACCCCGACGCAGGGTTGAACTTCACGCCGGCCGGCCGGTCCCACGTGGCCGCCTGACCCGCCTGACGCCGGTCGTGCCTAGCGCGGCCGGCGTCTTTCGTTTCCGCTTCCGAGTTCCTCGCCCATGAAGACGTTCATCCGCCTCGCCGCCGCCCTCCTGCTGGTCGTCGCGCTGCCGCTCGCCGCGGCGCCGAAGGCTCCGGTCGAGGGCGAGGATTACGAGACCATCGCCGCCGGTGCGCCGTACCGCGTGGTGCCCGGCACCATCGAGGTCGCCGAGGTGTTCGGCTATCCCTGCCCGCACTGCGCGCATTTCGAGCCGGTGCTGCAGGCGTGGGTGGCCAAGCTGCCGGCGAAGGCGCGCTTCGTCGCGATCCCGGCCGACTTCCGCGACGACTGGGTGCCGTATGCCCGCGCCTACTTCGCGGCGCAAGCGCTCGGCGTCGCCCAGCGCAGCCATGCCGCGATGTACGACGCGCTGCACGTCGAGGAATCGCTGCCGCTGAGCCGGCCCGCGCCCGAGGAGATCGCGCCGTTCTACCAGCGCTTCGGCATCGCGCCCGCCCGCTTCCTCGCCGCCTACCGCGCCCCCGCGGTCGATGCGCAGATGAAGCAGGCCCGCGCCTTCATCGTGCGCAGCGGCGTGGACGGCACGCCCGCGCTGATCGTTGCCGGCCGCTACCGCGTGACCTCCGGTTCCCGCGACGCGCAGCTCGCCACCGCCCGTTGGCTGGTGGACCGCGAGCTCGCCGCGATGAAGTCCCGCTGATCGTCCGCACCGGAGACACCGCATGAACCGTACCGCCCTGCTCCGCTGCGCCGCCGTGCTGGCCGGCGCCCTGCTGCTGTCGGCCTGCGAGAAGGTCCCGCCGCGCACGCCGGCCGCCGCCACGACCGCGCCCGCCGCGCCGACCGCCCCCGCCGCCGACGTCGCGCCGGCCGCCGATGGCCTGGTGCCGGGCCGCGACTACGTCGAGATCAAGGGCGGCGCCCCGCTCGAGGCCAAGGCCGGCACGATCGAAGTCGCCGAGGCCTTCGGCTACACCTGCCCGCACTGCGCGCACTTCGAGCCGATGCTGGCGGAATGGCGCGCGAAGCAGCCCGCCGACGTGCGCTTCGTCCCGGTGCCCGCGCCGTTCGGCGGCTGGTGGCAGCCCTTCGCGAAGGCCTACTACGCGGCGGAGTCGCTCGGCATCGCGGACGAGACGCATGCCGCCGTGTTCGATGCGATCCACGTCAGCAAGACGCTGCCCGCGCCGCCCGCGATCGCGACCGACGCGCAGATCGCGGCCTTCTATGCGAAGCACGGCGCCGATGCGGCCGAGTTCGCCAAGCGCATGGCGAGCCCGGAGATCCAGCAGAAGGTCTCGCGCGCCAACGACTTCCTCAACCGCTCGGGCGCCGACGCCACCCCGATGCTGATCGTCGCGGGCCGCTACCGCGTGCTCGGTGCCACGCCGACCGACGCGCTGCGCATCGTCGACACCCTCGTCGCCCGCGAGCGCGCCGCGCGCTGACGTCGACGCGGCGTCCTCCACCCCGCCGCTATGCTGTTCCCGTCCCCGGCGCGCCGATGAGGCGCCGCCCCCGTCAGGAGATCGTCCCGATGTCGACCCGTCCCCTCGCCCGCCTGGCCGTGCTGCGTTATCCGCTCGTGCTCGGCCTCGCGCTGCTGGCGACCGCCTGCAGCAAGGGCGGCGACACCTCGACCGCCCCGGCCGCCGACACCGCCGCTGCCGCGGGCACGCCGGCCGCGACCGCCGAAGCCACGCCCGCCACGACGACGCCGCCGCCCGCCGCACCCGTGCGCCAGCCCGGCCCGATCGTGCCGCCGCAGGGCCCCGCGCCCGTGCTCGGCGAGGACTACGAGGAGATCGCCGGCGGCACGCCGTGGCAGGCGACGCCCGGCAAGGTCGAGGTCGTCGAGGTGTTCGGCTACGTCTGCCCGGCCTGCGCCGCGTTCGCGCCCGTGGTCGAGCCGTGGCACATGAAGCTCCCGGCCGACGTCGACTTCCGCTACGTCGCCGCGCCGTTCGGTCCGGAATGGGACCCGTATGCGAAGGCGTTCTACGTGGCCGAGCAGATGGGGCTCGTCGAGCGCTCGCACATGGCACTGATCGACGCGATCCACGTGAAGGATTCGATGCCCGGCGAAGGCGACAAGCCCGACGAGCAGAAGATCGCCAACTTCTACGCGCAGTACGGCGCGGACCCGAAGCAGTTCCTCGGGATGATGCAGAGCTTCGCGGTGGCGACGAAGGTGAACCAGGGTCGCCAGTGGATGGTGAAGAGCGGCGTGACCGGCACGCCGACGATCATCGTCGACGGCAAGTACCGCGTGACCACCCGCAAGGGCTTCCCGGACATGCTGCGCGTGACCGAGCACCTGATCGCCCGCGAGCGCGCGGCGATGGCGGGTGGCGCGCAGCCGTCCGCGGGCGGCTGAGGCGGCACCGGGCGACGTGGGCGGCCAGCGCCTCAAGCTGCTCAGCGCGAACATCCAGGCCGGCTCCAGCACGCGCGGCTACCACGACTACGTCGCGCGCAGCTGGTCGCACGTGCTGCCGGTCGGCGACAAGCGCGGCAGCCTCGACGCGATCGCGCGGCTGGCCGGCGAGCACGACATCGTCGGCCTGCAGGAGAGCGATCCGGGCAGCCTGCGATCCGGCTTCACGAACCAGACGCACTACCTCGCGCAGCGTGCCGGCTTCGCTTACTGGAGCCACCAGCCGAACCGGCGCATGGGTGGCGTGGCGTCCAGCGCGAACGGGCTGCTGAGCCGCGTCGAGCCGGCCGAAGTGGTGGTGCATGCGCTGCCCGGCCGGGTGAAGGGCCGGGGCGTCATGCTCGCGCGGTTCGGCCGTTGCGAACGCCCGCTCACGATCGCCGTCGCCCATCTCTCGTTGGGCGCGGGCTCGCGTCTCGCGCAGCTCGCCTTCATCGCCGAGCTGCTGCACGACGATCCGCATGCGGTGCTGATGGGCGACTTCAACTGCACCATCGAGCAGCCCGAGATGGAACTGCTGTTCAAGCGCACGCGCCTGCAGCCGCCCGCCTCGTGCGTGCCGACGTTCCCGAGCTGGGCGCCGCAGCGCGCGATCGACCACATCCTCGTCGGCGACGGCCTGCGCGCGGCCGGACAGCGCGCGGTGCCGGCCGCGTTTTCCGACCACCTGGCGCTCTCGATCGAACTCGACGTGCCGGACGCCTGCCTGCAGTAGCGATCAGTCCTCGCGGCGCGTCGCCTGCTCGACGCGCGACCGCAGCTCCGCATCGGCATAGACGTCACGCAGCAGCTTGAGCGCGTGCTCGAGCCGCGGGCTGTCGGCGAGCCGCATGCGTTCGATCCAGCGCGCGGACGGCGTGAAGTCGGTGAGGTCGATGCCGGTGGCCTGCCGGATCTCCTCGAGCTTGCGCAGGCCCGCCTGCAGGCGCTCGCGCTCGCGACGCAGCTGCGGATCGCCGTCGGTCGCCGCGTCGCGTACCTGCTGCTGGCGCTCGAACTCCCGACGGTGGTGCGCCGCGAGTGCGGCGAGGTCGTCGCGATCGAACTTCGAGCGCGCGCGCATGAACGAGGCGAGGAAGGCGCGCGGCATGGGCTCGGGCTCAAGCGCCGCGGGCAGCACGCGCCGCCGGATCGTGCCGCCCGCGCCCAGCTCCCACAGGCCCCAGCCCACCGGCAGCTCGCCTTCCTTGACGACCCCCGGCGCGGCGAACAGGCACCAGCGATCGCAGTAGCGCGCGATGCGGTCGGCCTTGGCGGGATTCTTCAGCTCGGCGAGCCAGTCGCCGCGCGCGCACTTGAACTCGAAGCCGGTAAGCTCGAAGCCGCGCGAGGCATGCAGCGACATCACCAGCGCATCCGCACGCGAGCCGTGCACGCTGCCGGTGGCCTCGCGCACCTCGAAGACGGTGACGAACTCGTCGACCGGATGCGCGAGCCGCAGCGCGGCGCACAGGTCGTGGCTGGTGATCTTCGGTTCGGTCATGCCGGCGACGGCAACGGCGGGGGAGGACATGCGCATCGGGGCCGACGGGACGTCGCGCCAGTGTGTCGGCGCCCGGTCTCAACCCGTGCGACGTTCAGCCGGCGACGGCGGCGTCCACCGGCGCCCGCGGCAGCGTGAGCCGCATCGTCGTGCCTTCGCCGGGCAGGCTGTGGATCTCCAGCCGGCCGCCGACCGCCTCGACGATCCGGCGGCACGACAACAGGCCGAGGCCGGTGCCCTCGGCCTTGGTCGTGAAGAACGGCGTGAACAGCCGCGCCAGCACTTCGGGCGCGATGCCCGTGCCGGTGTCGCGCACGTCGATGCGGACGCGCGATCCCGAGCCGTCGGGCACGAGGTCGACGCCGACCTCGAGTCGCCCTGAGGGCTGCCCCTCCATCGCCTGCAGCGCGTTCAGGCCGAGGTTGAGGAGGCACTGCTGCAGGGAGGTGGCATCGAGCGCGACGCGCACGCCCGGAGCGACGGTCGCGAACTCGATGCGCACGCTCGGCGGCACCGAGCCGGCCAGCAGCAGCCGCACGCCCGTCAGCACTTCCGCGAGGTCCGCGTGTCCGGCTTCCGTGCGTCCGCCGCGGGCGTAGTCGACCATCGCCTGCGCGAGGTCGTTCCCCCGCCGTGCGGCTTCCTCGACGATCTCCGCGGCGCGCAGCACCGTCGTGCGGTCGTCCTTGACGCGCAACAGGTGGGGCAGCAGCCCCAGCGGCTGCAGCACGTTGCGCAGGTCGTGGGACAGGCCGGCGACGAGCAGGCCCAGCGCCTCGTTGCGCTGGGCGCGCAGGAGTTCCCGGTCGGCGCGCTCGCGCTCGGCGAAGGACTCGGCCTCGCGCACCGCGCGCTGCAGCGCGCTGCACAGGCGCTTCGGGTTCTGCTTGAGCACGTAATCCGTCGCGCCCTGGTGCAGCGCGAGCACCGCCGCGTCCTCGCCCATCGCGCCGGACAGGAACACGAACGGCAGGCGTGGCGCGAGTTCGCGCACCAGGCGCAGCGCGTGCGCGCCCGAGAAGCCCGGCAGCTCGGAATCGGACACCACCACGTCCGGCAGCGTGCCCGCGAGGGCCGCGCGCAGGCCGGCCTCGTCGTCCACCCGATCGAACCCGTGGGCGAGGCCCTCGTCGTCGAGCAGGGCGGAGAAAAGCTCCGCGTCCTCCACGGAGTCCTCGACCCACAGGATCCGCAGCGGACGCGCCATCGTCAGCGACCGGCCGCCGGCGCTTCGTTGAACACGGCCCAGAACTGGCCGAGCGTGCGCACCGCGACGAAGAACTGGTCGACGTCCACCGGCTTCACCACGTAGGCGTTGACGCCCAGGTTCCAGCTGCGCGCGAGGTCGTTCTCCTCGCGCGAGGACGACAGGATCACCACCGGCAGCGCGTTGAACTTCGAGTCCTCGCGCAGCTGGCGAAGGACTTCGAGCCCGTCCATGCGCGGCATCTTGATGTCCAGCAGCAGCACGGCGGGCAGCTCGTCCGGGCGATCGGCGAAGGCGCCGCGACGGAGCAGGAAATCGAGTGCCTCGACGCCGTCCTCGACATGCACGATCGGGTTGGCGAGGTTCGCCTCGCGCAGCGCATCGAGCGCCATTTCGGCGTCGGCGGGACTGTCTTCGGCCAGCAGGATGGTGCGCAACGGATTCATGCGATCTCCGGGGAACGGGCGGGCGCATCGAGCTGCGCGGGCAAGGTGAAATGGAAGGTGGCGCCGCGGTCGAGCTCGGCCTCGGCCCAGACCCGGCCATCATGACGCGTCACGACCCGCCGCACGCTGGCGAGCCCGATGCCCGTGCCCGGGTATTCGCTGGCCTTATGCATGCGCTGGAAGACGCCGAACAGCTTCGAGGCGTAGGCCATGTCGAACCCGGCCCCATTGTCGCGCACCGTGAACTGGTGCGCGCCGTCCGCCGCCCGGGCGTAGTCGACGTGGATGACCGGCGGCGTGCGATGTCCGCTGTACTTGACCGCATTGCCGAGCAGGTTCTGCCAGGCCTGCCGCATCATGTTCTCGTCGGCGACGACGATCGGCAGCGGTGCGATGTGCCATTCGATCCGGGCGGCACCCGGGTGTTCGTTCGATCGCGTGGCGTCGAACATGGCGCGCAGTTCGGCCACGAGCGATTGCATGTCGACCGCCTGCAGCCGCATGGCATTGCGTCCGAGGCGGCTGTAGACCAGCAGGTCGTCGATCAGTTCGCCCATGCGCCGCGACGAATCCGAGATCACCCGCAGGTAGTGGAGTGACTTGTCGTCCGCGGCGTCGCCGAGATGGCGGCCGAGCTTGTCCGCGAAGCCGGCGATGTGCCGAAGCGGCGCGCGCAGGTCGTGCGAGACCGAGTAGCTGAAGGCCTCGAGTTCGCGGTTCACCTCGGAGACCTGGCCGACCTTGCCCTCCAGCTGTCGATTCAGCTCGCGCACCTGGTCCTCGGCGGCCTTGTGCGCCGTGAAGTCGCTGGCGGTGATGAGGACGCCCGTCCCGTCGGTGCCGGGCATGCGCAGGGCGTTGATCACCATGTGCCGCGTCTGCCCGTCGTCGGTGGCCTGTGTCAGCTCGAAGTCCCACAGTTCGCGGCCGCGCGCGGCCACGTCGCGCAACCGCTGCAGGAAGACCGTGTCGGACCACGCGCCCGCGCCGATGCCGGTGAGTTCGCGGCCTTCGGCCTCGTCCTCGGCCAGGCCGTACAGCGAGCGGAAGGCCTCGTTCGCGACCACCAGCCGCAGGTCGCCGTCGAGCATCGCGATGGGCTCGTGCACCGATTGCAGGATGGCCTGCGCGCGATCCGCCGCCTGGCGGCTGACCTGTTCGTTCGCGACGCGCCGGTCCGTCTCGCGCTTCCAGAGCACCGCGAACGTCGACAGCAAGACCAGCTGCGCGAGCGCGGCGAGCACGGCCGCCCACTGCGCCCGCTCCCGCGCCCGGTCGGAGAGCCGCATGCGCTGCGTCGCCAGGCGCGTCTCCGCCGCGATGATATCCGCGGCGATCACGCGGATCGGCGATCGCGTCGTCATCGCCTCAGCCTCGGCCTTCAGGGTGCGCGGGTCCGCCGAGGCTTCGATGCGCGCGGCATATGCGAAGCGCTGCTCGATGCGATCGCGGAGCTGTCCGATCCGGACCTGCTGTTCCGGGTTGTCGCGGGTGAGCCGCTGCAGATGGTCGAGATCGGCCGGGCCACCGCTCAGGGCCGCCCGAAGGCGCTCGCGCACCAGCGGCGTATCGATGCCCAGCACGCGGGCCAGGGCCGCGGACTCCGCGTCGCGTACGTCGGTGACCACCGAGCGGGCGACCGCCTCGACCTGAAGGGTGTGCGAGAGGCGTTGGGCGGCTTCGAACGAGCTGCGGTCGAGCGCGCGCTGGACCAGAAACGGGACGAAGACGACCGCGCCAATTCCGACCAGGATCAGGGCGACGCGAAGCTGGGCAGTGCGCTGGGGCATCGACGATCCGTCGGGGAGCGGCTGCCGATGGTAGCGCCGCCCGCCCGTCCCCGACCGCGTAGCGCCGATCAGCGCCCGACCGCGGCGCCGATCCCTCCATAAAAAAACGGCCGGTGGGTCGCCCCACCGGCCGTCGCTGCTCCGGAACGGTCGCCCGTCAGAAGCGGTAGTTCATGTCCACGTACCAGAAACGGCCCGGCAGGTCGTACGTACCGGCGTCGTACCCGTTGAGCGAGCAGGTCAGGCAGATCGGCGGGCGCTTGTCGAAGATGTTGTTCACGCCGACGCCGAGCTTGAGGCGGTCGAGGCCGAGCGCGTCGCGCCAGGCGAACTGCACGTCGTGGTACGTCGTGCCGCCGAGGCGATGGCGCGCATCCGCCGTGTCGCAGCCCGGCAGGCCCTCGAGGTCGCCGTTGCAGAGCTCGTCGACGGCGCTCACGTAGCGCGTGTTCCAGTTCGCGTCGAACTGGCCCATGCGCCAGCCCAGCTGCAGGTTCGCCTGCCACTCGGGGATCGCGCTGTCGTCCACCTCGATGCCCACGCGCCGCGAGGCGGTGTTGCCGTCGGCGTCGACCGCCTCGTAGCTGAAGACGCGCGTGGCCTGGAACGAGGCATTGAGGGTGCCGAAGCTCCAGTCCGGACCCGTCCAGTTGACCTTGACGTCGGCGCCGGACGTCTTGATCGCGCCGAGGTTGTCGAGGAAGTTCTCCGGCGGACGCAGGTCACCGCTGGAGATGCGGCTGAACGGCGCGCACAGCTTCGCGTCGGTGCCGCCGGCCGCGAGGCAGGCGTTGAGCAGCGCCTGGATGTCGCGCGCCTGGATCGCGCCCTCGATCTTGTGGCGGTAGTACGTCACCTCGAAGTCGGTGCGGCGCGACCAGGCCTGGTTCTCGGCCCACGACGGGCTGTACACGAAGCCGGTCGTGAAGCTCTTCGACTCCTCCGGCTGCAGGTTCGGATTGCCGCCGGTGAACGTGGTGATCTGCGTGTTGGCCTGGCGGAAGCCGTTGGGCACGCCCTGCGCGCGGCAGGCCGTCTCGAGCGGCGTCGTGTTGTTCCCGTTGCTGCCGTCGACGACGAGCGCGCCGTTCGACGGGCCGCACGGGTCGACCAGCGTCGCGCCGAACTGGGTCAGGCCGTACAGCTCGCCGAGGTTCGGCGCGCGGAAGCCCTCGGAGTACGTGCCGCGGAGCACGAAGTCCTTGATGGGCTGCCAGCGGAAGCCGAGCTTGCCGGTGGTGGCGCCACCGAACGTCGAGTAGTCGGAGTAACGCAGCGCGCCACTGAGGTCGAGCGTGGACAGCAGCGGCACGCTCAGCTCGGTGTAGATCTCGCTGACGTCGTACGACGACGAGACCGGCGCGGCGAACGAGTCCTGCGACTCGCCGGTCTGGCGCAGCGGATCGGGATTGAAGTCGCCGCGGTACTTGCGGTGCTCGACGCCGGCCGCGAAGCCGGCCGAGCGGTCGCCGATGTCGAAGATGTCGCCGCTGATGTTCGCCTGCACGAGGTCGAGCACCTGCTTGCTCGCGTCGCGCTGCGTGGTGCGGATGAAGTCGATCATCTGCTGCGTCATCGGCCGGCCCTGGCCGCCGAACAGGTCGAGCGGCACGCAACCCGGCGTCGCCGCGCAGATGGCCGGGTCGCCGAGCGCGAGCTTGATGCGCGCGACGTTGTAGCCGTTGTAGAACGTCTGCTCGGCCTTGTTCTCCGAGTGCACGATGTTCGCATCCCAGTTGAAGACGCGCGTGCTGCCGAAGCTGCCGTCGAGGCCCACGTTGAAGTACGTGGTGTCGACGTCCTGGTCGAAGATGCGCGGGCCGACCTCGAGCGGGCGACGGCCGATGAACAGGAAGTTGCTGTTCGCGTCGAGCGTGATGCCGAACGGATTGAACGGATGGTTGGCCGGGATGCTGACCGTGTCCGCGATGCCGGCCGTGCCCGCGCCGGGGCCCACGAAGATCGGCTCGGGCGCGGCCTGGTTGGACGACTTGCGATTGTTGTAGAGCGCCTTGACGTGCAGGCGCAGGTTTTCGTTGACGTCGTAGCCGAGGCTGGTGAACAGCGCCTGGCGCTTGCTGGGCGTCAGCAGCAGGTTGAAGGGCGCGAAGTTGAAGCGGTCGGCCGACGTGAAGCCGTGGTACGTGCCGCCGGTCTGCGTGCCCGGCACGAAGACCGGGTTCGTCGTGCCGTTGTTGAGCGTGATGTTGTAGAACACCGGATCGTTGCCGGCGCTGCCGCAGAAGCCCGGCGTGCCCGGCGTGGTGATGCGCGGATCGCAGAAGCGGAAACGGCCCTGCGGCGTGCCGGACGAGCCGTAGGCGAGGCCGCCGCCCGGCACCGGGAACGCGGACTGCTCGTAGGCGCCCGAGCTGATCGCATCCTGCTCGTAGTAGCTCGCCGAGAAGATCGCGTTCCAGCGGTCGCCGCTGCCGCCGAGCGTGAAGCTCGTGTCCTTGGTCGCGCCGCCCTTCGGATACTCGCCGTAGTAGGCGTGGATGCCGGCGCCGTCGAACTTCTTGCGGGTGATGATGTTGATGACGCCCGCGATGGCGTCGGAGCCGTAGATGGCCGATGCGCCGTCCTCGAGCACTTCGACGCGCTCGACGATCGACAGCGGGATGGTGTTGAGGTCGGCCGAGCCGCTCACGCCGGACGCGGAGGACTCGTTGACCCAGCGGATGCCGTCGACGAGCACGAGCACGCGCTGGCTGCCGAGGTTGCGCAGGTCGACCTGCGCCGAGCCGGCGCCGATGCCGCCACCGCTCGACGGATAGCCGAAGTTGCCCGACGAGTTGAACTTGGCGTTGAGCGCCTTGCCGCTCGCGGTGAGCTGCTGGAGGATCTCGCCGACCGACTGCACGCCGGTGGCCTCGAGCTTCTGCCGGTCGAGCACGAAGACCGGCTGGGCGGTGACCTTGTCGGTCTGCTTGATGCGCGAACCGGTGATCGTCACCGTATCGAGCTGGCGGGCCGAGTCGGCCGGGGCCGCGTCCTGCGCGGCCGCCAGGCCGGGCACCGCGACGAGGAGGGACAACTGGATGGCTTTCGCCAGGGTCTGACGCCGCAACGCTTTCATCGACTTCTCTCTCCGTAAGAAATTCAAAGCAGGGCCCCGCCGCCGAACGTCCTGCGGCGTGATCGGGTTGTAAACGTTTCGTGAACCCGTCACAAGCGCCGAACTTCAGGGGGACCGATGTCGGCCGATAAACGTCGGCTGGGCTCAGCGTCCGATGAGAAGCGACGCCGCCACCGCGACCAGGAACAGGGCGAAGACCCGCTTGAGCTGCGGGCCGCTGATCCGATGGGCGAGCCGGGTGCCCCAAGGGGCGGCGAGGACCGAGGCGACCGCCACCCCGATCGCGGCAGGCAGGTAGACGTAGCCGACGGCGTGACTCGCCAGGCCGCCGTCGGGCCGGTGGAGCATGTAGCCCACCGCGCTGCCGAGCCCGATCGCCACGCCGCAGGCCGAGGAGGTGCCTACGGCCCGCACCGGGGCGACCCGCCGCCAGACCAGCAGCGGCACGGTCATGCTGCCGCCGCCGATCCCGACCAGCGCCGACACCACGCCGATCACGGCCCCCGCCAGGCTCATCGCCGGGCCGCGCGGCACGACGCCAGCGTTCTCGGCCCGCGGCCGGGCCAGCATCAGCTGCGCGGCCGCGACCAGGCAGTAGCCCGCGACGCCCAGCCGCAGCACGGCACCGGGGACGTTCACCGCGATCGCGCTGCCGATCAGCCCGCCGACCAGCAGCCCCGGCACCATCCAGACGACCGTCGGCCACAGCACCGCGCCACGGCGCGCATGGGCGCGCGCCGAGGCCGCGGCGGTGAAGACGATGCTCGCGAGCGACGTCGCGAGCGCGGCATGCATCGCGGCTTCGGCCGGGACGCCGAAGTGCGGCAGCAGGAAGGCGAGCGCGGCGACCAGCACCAGCCCGCCGCCGACGCCGAGCAGCCCGGCGAGCACGCCCGCCACCGCGCCCAGCAGCGGGAACAGCAGCCATTCGAAGGTCATCGCGGTGCTCCCGGGAAACCGCGCAGCCTGCCCGCCGCGGCGGCCGCGCGCCAGCCGTGCGGGTGCCGGCGCGGTGACGACGGAACGTTCAGATCGCGTCGCTATAGTCGGGCGATGCGCCGAATTCCCGCCCCGTTGCCCGCGTGCCTGCTGCTGGCCATCGCCATGCTCGGCGGCTGCGCGCAGATACCGCCGCCCGAGACGGGCTCGCGCCCGGGAACCGCGGTCGCGCCCGCCACGCCGACCGGCGTGGTGCGCACCGATCCGCAACAGGCGCGCGTGCGCGAGGCCTACGCGATCCTCGACGACCTGCGCAATGCGACGGGCCGGGTGGTGAGGAAGGCGAGGGCGACGGGTTCGCCGGGCG
>NZ_BAAGAB020000056.1:0-16905 GCF_047159895.1 Lysobacter xanthus | reverse complement strand
AGAAACGCGGCGATCCGCGCGTCGCCGGTTACGCGGGCGGACGTTCGATCAACCTGGCGCTCGCCGAGCGCGGCCGCCATGCCTTGCGGCTCGCCGGTGCCGACGACGCGGTGATGGCGCAGGCCGTGATGATGCGCGGCCGTATGGTGCACTTCCCGGACGGCCGCACCGACCTGCAGCGCTACGGTCGCGACGACAGCGAGGTGATCTGGTCGGTGCATCGCGGCGAGCTCAACATCGTGCTGCTCGACATCGCCGAAGCGGCCGGCGTACGGCTGCATTTCGATCGAGGCCTCGCCGACGTGGACTTCGAGGGGCGCACGGCGCGCTTCGAGGGGCCGGACGGTAGCGTGATCGAAACGCCGTTCGAGTCGCTCGTCGGCGCGGACGGGGCCGGCTCCGCGCTGCGCGCTGCGATGGGTCGTCATGCCGATCTCGGCGAACGCACCGAGAACCTCGGCCACGGCTACAAGGAACTCGAGATCCCGCCGGCGGCGGACGGCAGCTTTCGCATCGAGCCGAACGCGCTGCACATCTGGCCGCGCGGCCGCTACATGTGCATCGCCCTGCCGAACGACGAGCGGACATTCACCGTCACCCTGTTCCTGCCCACGCACGGCGGTGATCCGAGCTTCGACACCGTCCGCAACGGCACCGAAGCCCGCGCGTTCTTCGATCGCGATTTCGCCGATGCGTCGGCGCTGATCCCGGCGCTCGAGCACGATTTCGACGCGCACCCCACCGGCGGCCTCGCGACGCTCTACCTCGACCGCTGGCACCTCGACGGTCGCGCCGTCCTGCTCGGCGATGCGGCGCACGCGATGGTGCCCTTCCACGGCCAGGGCATGAACTGCGCGTTCGAAGACTGCGTCGCGCTGGCCGCGCACCTCGACCACGCCGAGGACCGCGCGACCGCGTTCGCGGCGTTCCAGGCCGAGCGCCTGCCGAACGCCCGTGCCATCCAGCAGATGGCGCTCGAGAACTACCTCGAGATGCGCGACCGCGTCGGCGACGACGAATTCCTGCTGCAGCGAGCGCTGGAGCGCGAGCTCGCCGCCCGGCACCCGGACCGTTTCGTCCCGCGCTATTCGATGGTCTCGTTCCTGCGCATCCCCTACGCCACCGCGTTCGAGCGCGGACGCCTGCAGCGCGAGATCCTCGCCGAGGCCACGGCGGGCCACGAGAGCCTCGACGCGGTCGATCGCGCCTTCGTCGACCGGCTCGTGGCCGAGCGCCTGCCGCCGCTCGGGGCCGGCGCGTGACCGCCAGCTTCCTGTTCTACGACCTCGAAACGTTCGGCGCCTGCCCGCGTCGGAGCCGGATCGCGCAGTTCGCGGCGATCCGCACGGACACCAACCTGGAGCAGATCGACGACGAGATCTGCTTCTACGTGAAGCCCGCCGACGACCTGCTGCCCTCGCCCACCGCGAGCGTGATCACCGGCATCTCGCCGCAGCACGCCTGCGACCACGGGGTGAACGAGGCCGAAGCATTCGCGCGCATCCACGAGCAGATGATGCGTCCCGGCACGTGCACCGCGGGCTACAACTCGATCCGTTTCGACGACGAGTTCGTGCGTTACGGCTTCTTCCGGAATTTCTACGACCCGTACGAGCGCGAGTGGCGCGGCGGCAACTGCCGCTGGGACCTGCTCGACGTGATGCGGCTGGCGCATGCGCTTCGTCCCGACGGGATCGAATGGGTCCATCGCGACGATGGCACCGCCAGTTTCACGCTCGAAGGGCTCGCCGAGGCGAATGGCGTGCGCAGCGGCGACGCGCACGAAGCCCTGAGCGACGTGCGGGCGCTGATCGGGCTGTCGCGACGACTGCGCGCCGCGCAGCCCCGGCTGTGGGACTACTGCCTCCGCCTGCGCGACAAGCGCTTCGCCGGCAGCCTGCTCGACGCGGTCGCGATGACCCCGGTGCTGCACGTCTCGCAGCGCTTCCCGGCGAGCCGCCTGTGCGCGGCACCGGTCATTCCGCTCGCGATGCATCCGCGCATCGGCAACCGGGTCGTCGTCTACGACCTCACGCAGGATCCCGACGTGCTGCTCGGCCTGACGCCGGAGGAGATCCTCGCGCGGCTGTACGTGCCGCAGGACCAGCTCCCGGAGGGCGCGGAGCGTGTCGCACTCAAGGAGATCCACTTGAACCGCTGCCCGGCGATCGTCGCCTGGGATCACCTTCGCGAGCCCGACCTGGCGCGGCTGCGCATCGACCCGGCGCAGGTGGCGCGCAACGTCGAATGCCTCCGCAACCGCGCGGACGAGGTCGCCGAAAAGGTACGGCGCGTGTATGCGGCCTCCGCCGAGCGCGCCGCGTCCGACTGCGATGCGGGTCTGTACGACGGCTTCCTGCCCGACGGCGACCGCCTGCGATTCCCCGACGTTCGTGGCACCCCTCCGCAGCACCTGGCCGGCATGGATTTCGGCTTCACGGACGCGCGCCTGCCGGAGTTGCTGTTCCGGTATCGAGCCCGCAACTGGCGCGACTCCCTGGGCGACGGCGAGCGGGTCCGTTGGGACGGCTACCGCCGCGAGCGGCTGGCCGATTCCACCCGCAGCGAGCACACGTTCCCGACGTTCTACGAGGAGATCCGCGGTCTCCGTGAATCGCGGGCGGGCGACGCGCGGGTGGCCGCCGTCCTCGACGACGTCGAGGCCTGGGGCCGAGGCCTCGAGGCCGAAATCGCCTGACGCTCGACCGCCGGGCACCGTCCGGCCACCGCGGATCGGCCCGGGCGACCGCTCGCGGGCCAAGTCCCGGGATCCGTGGCACATTGCGCGCGGGGATCCACCGGTCAGGGCCATGCCAGCAAGGCTGAAAGCGCGCCAGCGTTTCGAGAGTGCGCGCGCGATCCTGCGCGGCGTTCGACGACGCCTGCTGCTCGCCGTCGCGAGCGTCGCAATATCGCTCCTGCCCCCGCTCGGCGTCGCGACGGCCGGTTCCCTCGCCGACGACTTCGTCGAGTCCTGGACGACGCGCGACGGGCTGCCGCACAGCACCGTGAACGGCATCGGCCAGACGTCGGACGGCTATCTCTGGCTGGCGAGCTGGGAAGGCATCGCCCGCTACAACGGCCACGAATTCCAGCTCTACCGCCGCGAGGACATCCCGGGTCTGGGCGACGACAGCGTGCGCGCCGTGCATGTCGGCCCGACCGGCGACCTGTGGGCGGGCAGCGCACGCGGCGGGATCGTCCGCTGGCACGGCGGGCATTGGCAGTCGCGCGGACGCGTGAGCGGACTCGTGACCGACCTGCTCGAGGAACCCGGCGGCCGGCTGTGGATCGCGACCGCGCGCGGCGGCGTGGTCCGAATGGACCCGGACGGCGCGCGGCACGTGGTCGACGCCTCGCGCGGGCTTCCCAGCGACACGGTCAACGCACTGGCGCGCGACGCCCGCGGACGCGTGTGGGTGGCCACCAGTGGCGGCCTCGCCAAGGTGACGGGCGACCGCGCGTCGCCGGTCTCCGCATCGGGCCTGCCGCCCGGGCCGGTCTTCGCCCTTGCGAGCCGCCCCGACGGCCGGGTCCTGGCCGCGACCGAGCACGGCGCGCTGGTCGGAGGCGACGACGGCTTCGCACCGCTTCATCCGGGCCTGTCCGCGCAGACGGCCACGCGCCTGTGGCTCGATCCCGACGGGATCGTCTGGGTCGGGACCAACAACGCGGGCCTCGCCCGCGTGGACGGCGACCGCATCGAATGGCTCGATGCCCGCCACGGCCTTCCCAACAATCGCGTGCTGGCGCTGCGCCGCGACCGCGAGGGCAGCCTGTGGGTCGGCACCAACGGCGGCCTTGCGCGCATCCGCTCGACGCCGATCCACACCTATACGCGCCAGGGCGGGCTGGCGGACGATTTCATCCGCGCCACGCTCGCCACGCGCGACGGCAGCATCTGGATCGGCGGCGGCCAGGGCCTCGACCGCATCGATCCGAAGACCGGCGCGGTGACGCACCTCGGCGCAGGCACGGCGCTGGCGGGCGCGTCCGTGCTGTCGCTCGCGGCCGACACCGCGGGCGACCTCTACGTCGGCACCTTCCACGATGGGCTCATCCGCCTGCGCGGCGACCGCGTCGTCGAATCGATCTCGATGGCCGACGGCTTGCCGTCCAACGAAGTTCGGGCAGTGCTGCCCGCCCGCGACGGCCGGCTGTGGATCGGCACCAAGCAGGGCGTCGTGCTGCGCGACGCGGGCAAGCTGCGCGTCTTCGGTGCGCGGGACGGCCTGCCGGCGGAGTACGTGCAGGCCCTGCGCGAAGACGCGACCGACACGATCTGGGTCGGCACGAGTTCCGGCGCCGCGGTCATCCGCGGTGACCGCGCGACCCCGCTCGACCTGAGCGCCGCGGACGCGCAATACGTCTACGACATCCTGCCCGCCCGGGACATGCGCAGCCTCTGGCTCGCGACCGACCGCGGCCTGCTGCAGGTCGATGCGAACGGGCGGCTGCTGCATCGCGTCGGTCGCGCGCAGGGTCTTCCCTTCGAGAAGATCTTCGCGACGGTCGCTGACGCCGCGGGCCGCATCTGGCTGACCGGCAACGAAGGTATCGCCCGCCTGCGCATGACGGACCTCGAGGCTGTCGCCGCAGGCCGCATCCCCCGTCTCGACGCGCACCTCTTCGGCCGCGCGGACGGCATGGCGACGGCGCAGGCGAACGGGGGCTCGATGCCCGGTGCGACGCTCGACGCCAGCGGGCGCCTCTGGGTCGCGACCGCCATCGGCGTCGCGCGCCTCGATCCCGCGGTGGGCGGTGCGCGGGCCTCTACGCTGCCGCCTATCTCCGTCGAGCGCTTCGAGGTCGACGGACGGGCGCTCGACCCCGCGGCGCGCGCGGTGCTGCCGCCGGGCGACCACCGCCTCGTCGTCCGCTTCGTCGCGCCGGCCCTCGTCGATGCACGCCGCGTCCGCTACCGCTACCGGCTCGACGGCCTGGCCCCGAAGTGGATCGAGCTCGGCGACAGCCGCGAATTGCAGTTCACCCACCTCGATCCGCGGGACTTTCGCCTGCATCTGCAGGCGCGCCTGTCCGACGAGCCGGCGCACGTCGACACCCGCGTCGGTTTCTCGATCCGTCCGTACTGGTGGCAACGTCCACTGGTGTGGGTGGCGCTCGGCGCCGCCGCGATGCTGCTGCTCGCTTCGCTCTACGTCCTTCGCATCCGCGCGCTGCGGCGCACCGCGCGACGGCTGCGTGCACTGGTCGAGGAACGCACGATCGCGCTTCGCGTGCAGACGCAGGTCGCCGAGCGGCTCGCGCGCACCGACGCGCTCACGCAGCTCGCGAACCGTCGCGCGCTGGACCAGGCGCTCGAACAGGGGCTCGCCGAGTTGGCGCAGGGGCATCCGATGAGCCTGCTGCTCGTCGACGTCGACGGCTTCAAGCCGATCAACGACCTGCACGGCCATGCGGCCGGCGACGTGGCGCTGCAGGCCGTCGCGGGAGTGATCGCCGTACATGCGCGCGAGCAGGACGTCGCGGCGCGCTGGGGCGGCGACGAGTTCGCGCTGCTGCTGGTCGGCTGTCCGATGGACGACGCGCTGGGCGTCGCGGAACGCATCCGCGCCGCGGTCGCGGCGATCGACTGCAGCCCGTTCGCTCCCGGGCTGGCGATCTCGGCAAGCGTCGGCGTCGCCTGCGGCGGCATCGTCCCCGGCGTTCCGCCGGTCCGCACCCTGGTGCCGCGCGCGGACGAGGCCCTGTACCGCGCCAAGCGCGAAGGCCGCAACCGCGTCTGCGGCGCCGTCGAGCCCGAGCGCATCGTCTGATCCGTAGGTCTCGGCGCGGCGATCACGCGCCTGCCCTAACCTTGCGCGGATGAAGAAGCTCCTCGCGCTGCTCGTCCTCGCCGTGCTCGCCCTGGCGGCCTACGTCGCCGCGGGCCCGTTTCTGACCGCGCGATCGATCAGTGCGGCGATCGAGCGAGGCGACATGGCGACTCTGGAGCGGAACGTCGATTTCGGGCTGGTGCGCGGCAGCATCAAGGCACAGCTGGAGGACTACCTCGCGCGACGACTGCACGACCCGGGCACCGACAGCCGCCTGAAGGCGCTGGGACGGCAGGTGACGGCCTCGATGACGGGTGGCGTGGTCGACGCGCTAGCGACGCCTGCCGGCATCGGCGCGATCCTGCAGGGCCGCAGCGTGATCCGCCGGGCGATGGGCTACCCGCCCGAACGCGGCATGGCGCCCGCCGAGCCGTTCGACCCGCTGCGCGGTGCGCAGTACCGCTACGAGTCCGCCTCGCGGTTCGTCGCGACCGTGCAGAACGCCGACGGCGTACCGATCGATTTCGTGTTCACCCGCGAAGGCCTGCGCTGGCGCATCACCGACGTGCGGCTGCCGGTGGACCGGCTGGTGGGCAGTCTCGTCGGCTAGCGGGGCGCGTTCGCCACGCCGTGCGGCACGTGGCCCGCGGCCACGTGGTCGCGCGCCGAAACGATGTTGTGCTCGGAGTCGTCGAAGAAGATGTCGGCACCGAAAGCCTCCAGGAACGGCCCCTTCGGGCGACCGCCCAGGAACAGCGCCTCGTCGAGCCGGATGCCCCAGTCGCGCAAGGTGCGGATCACCCGTTCGTGCGCCGGCACCGAACGGGCGGTGACGAGCGCCGTCCGGATGGGCGCATCGTCGCCCGTCGGAAACGCCTGCTGCAGCCGATGCAGCGCGTCGAGGAAGCCGCGGAAGGGCCCCCCGGACAGTGGCTCGCCTGCGCGGCGTAGTTCATGCTCGGCGAATGCCGCGAGGCCGCCCGCGCGCGAAACGCGCTCGCCCTCGTCGTCGAAGATGACCGCATCGCCGTCGAAGGCGATGCGCAGCTGGTCCGGATTGCGCGACGCGGCGGAGGCGGGCGAACGGGTCGCCGACGGCAGGAGCATCGCCGCGGCGACGCCGGCCTGCAGCGCGGCACGCACGTCCTCGCCGTGAGCCGA
Source organism: Lysobacter xanthus (assembly GCF_047159895.1). Classification (NCBI taxonomy): domain Bacteria; kingdom Pseudomonadati; phylum Pseudomonadota; class Gammaproteobacteria; order Lysobacterales; family Lysobacteraceae; genus Lysobacter; species Lysobacter xanthus. The sequence continues at coordinate 9,967 of NZ_BAAGAB020000056.1, read as the reverse complement.
CAGGAACAGGTCCGCGCCGAATGGACGCACGTAGGGATACGGCGGCGCCCCGTTGCTGAAGGCCGCGCGCCGGATCGACAGCCCGTGATGCGCGATCGAGTTGAAGATGCGCAGGCCGGTGTCGGCCGAATTGCGCGAGATCAGGATCACCTCGACACGCGGCGAATCCGCCGGCGCGCCCTCGTTGAGCCGCAGCAGCTTGCGCACGAGCGGAAAGGCGACGCCGGGCGCCAGCACGTCGTTCTCGCGGCTACGCTGGTAGTCGGCGTACGCCTCGAGGCCGCTCGCCTCGAACAGGTCGTGGCCCTCCTCCAGGTCGAACAGCGTCCGGGAGGAGATCGCGACGATCAGGGGGTCGGCATCACGGTCGGGCATGCGGCCTATTCTGCACGCGGCCACGTAGTCCCGGGCGAAACACTTCGCGGTCGGCGGACCCGCGTCGCCGCTCGCGGATGCACCGCGGAACGGGTCAACCGCTGATGAACTGCTCGGCGAGCATGCGCTCTTCGAGGTTGTGCTCGGGATCGAACAGCAGGGTGACGGTGCGGTCGCGCGACTCGCGAATGGTCACCTCGACCGCATCGCGCACCTCGTGCGAATCGGCGGTCGCGCTGACGGGCCGCTTCAGGGGGTCGAGCACGGTGAACCGCACCTCGGTGTCGGCCTTGAGCACCGCACCGCGCCAGCGACGGGGCCGGAACGCGGCGATCGGCGTCAGCGCGATCACGTTCGCACCGAGCGGCAGGATCGGGCCGTGCGCGGAAAAGTTGTACGCGGTACTGCCCGCGGGCGTCGCGACCAGCACGCCGTCGCAGATCAGCTCCTCGAGACGCGTCTGCCCGTTCAGGTCGATGCGGATGTGCGCGGCCTGCCGCGTCTGCCGCAGCAGCGAGACCTCGTTGTAAGCGAGGGAGCCGACGGTGGCGCCCGATTCGCTCTGCACGATCATCTCCAGCGGGCGAAGAACGGCGGGCTCCGCGGCGTGGATGCGCTCGACCAGCGTTTCGGCGCGCTGCTGGTTCATCAGGAAGCCGACGGTGCCGAACTTCATGCCGTAGACGGGCTTGCACAGCGCGCCGTGGCGATGGAGCGTCTGCAGCATGAAGCCGTCACCGCCGAGCGCCACCAGGACATCGGCTTCCGCGGGCGCATGTTCGCCGTGCACCGCGATGAGCGCCTCGCGCGCGGCCTGCGCCTCCGGCGTCGGCCCCGCGAGAAACGCCAGCCTGGGATTCGCGTTGAGCAGCCGGTCGGTCGCCATGGCGCGAGCATAGCCGTTGGCGCCACCGCCGATGTCGCCGCCATGAAAAAACCCGCCGCGTGGGACGCGGCGGGTTTCGGGACCACCTGCGGGCGGGTCAGCCCGCCGCGGCGAGCTGCGCCAGGCGTCGCACGGCCACCGACACGGTCGGGTAGTCGAGCGACTTCTGGCCGGCGAGCTCGGCGAGCATCGCGAGCGTGAAGCGCAGGCTCGAGTCGTCGCGCTGCAACCAGGCCGCCACCTTCGCGTCCGCGGCCTTGCGACCGCCTTCCGCCAGGATCTGCCCGACCAGCGCACGCTGCTGGGCGCCCAGCTCGTCCCGCAGCGACCCCCGCGCGAGCGCCTGCCAGCGGCTGTCGACGGGCAGCAGCTCGATCTGGTCGTACAGCCAGGCGAGGTGCAGCGCGCTGCTCAGCGCGAAATGCGCGCGCGTGGCTTCGGCGGCCGGCAGGCGACGGGCCTGCGCGATCTCGACGATGTCGGTCGCCGCATCGAGCAGCGGCAGCGCGGCGAGCTGCTGGGCCAGCCCGGCCGGGATGCCCCGCTCGCGCCAGCCGGCAAGACGGCGCTCGTACGCCGTGCGCTGGTCGGTGGTCATCGCCTCCGGCAGCGCCTCGCGCACCGCACGGATGCCGTCTCCGTAGCGCGACACCGCGGCCTCGATCGCAGGCAGGGTGCCCGGTCGCGAGAGCAGCCAGCGCGTCAGCGAACGCATGAGCTGCCAGATCGACAGCAGGGCGTCGACCTGCGCGGCCTCCACGACCTTCCCGTCGAGCGCGTCGATCTGCGCCCACATGTCGCGGGCGTCGAGTGCCTCGCGGGCGATCGTATAGGCCTTGGCGATCTCGGCCGGCGTTCGGCCGGTGTCTTCCTGCATGCGCAGCACGAACGTGGCGCCCATGCGGTTGACCATCGAGTTGGTCACCGCGGTCGCGATGATCTCGCGCTTGAGGCGATGACCCTCCATCGCCTTGGCGTACTTGTCCTGCAGCGGCTTCGGGAAGTAGCGGACCAGTTCCTTCGAGAGGTACGGATCCTCCGGGACGTCCGAATTGACCAGCTGCGGGAAGAGCACGAGCTTGCTGTACGACAGCAGCACGGACAGCTCCGGCCGCGTCAGTCCCTGCCCGCGCGCCTTCCGCTCGGCGAACTCCGCATCCGACGGAAGGAACTCGATCTGGCGGTCGAGCAGGCCCTGCGATTCGAGCGTGCGGATGAAGTGCTGCTTCGACCCGAGGCGCGAGACCGACATGCGCTCCATCACCGACAGCGCCTGGTTCTGGCGGTAGTTGTCGGTGAGCACGAGGCCGGCGACTTCGTCCGTCATCGACGCGAGCAACGTGTTGCGGTCCTCGAAGGACAGCTTCTTCGCCTGCACGACCGCGTTCAGCAGGATCTTGATGTTCACCTCGTGGTCCGAGGTGTCCACGCCCGCCGAATTGTCGATGAAGTCGGTGTTGAGCAGCACGCCGTGCTGGGCGGCTTCGATGCGGCCGAGCTGGGTGAGGCCGAGGTTGCCGCCCTCGCCCACCACCTTGCAGCGCAGGTCGCGGCCGTCGACGCGCAGTGCGTTGTTCGCGCGATCGCCAACGTCGGCATGCGTCTCGCGGCTCGACTTCACGTACGTGCCGATGCCGCCGTTCCACAGCAGGTCCACCGGCGCCTTCAGGATCGCGCTCATCAGCTCGGTGGGGCTCATGGCCTCGACCGACGCATCGATGCCCAGCGCCTCGCGGATCTGCGGACTCAGGGGGATCGACTTCGCCGAGCGCGGGAAGATGCCGCCGCCCTTGCTGATCAGCTTGGCGTCGTAGTCCTCCCAGCTCGAGCGCGGCAGCTTGAACATGCGCGCGCGTTCCTTGAACGAGATCGCGGCGTCCGGCGTCGGGTCGAGGAAGATGTGGCGGTGGTCGAACGCCGCGAGCAGCAGGATGTGCTTGCTCAGCAGCATGCCGTTGCCGAAGACGTCGCCCGACATGTCGCCGATGCCGACGCAGGTGAAGTCCTGCTTCTGCGAATCGCGACCCATCGCGCGGAAGTGCCGCTTGACCGACTCCCAGCCGCCGCGCGCGGTGATGCCCATGCCCTTGTGGTCGTAGCCGACCGAGCCACCCGAGGCGAAGGCGTCGTCGAGCCAGAAGCCGTGCTCGCGCGCGATGCCGTTCGCGATGTCGGAGAACGTCGCCGTACCCTTGTCCGCGGCGACGACCAGGTACGGGTCGTCCTCGTCGTAACGCACCACGTCGAGCGGAGCGACGATGCGGCCCTCGACGATGTTGTCGGTGATGTCCAGCAGGCCGTTGATGAACATGCGGTAGCAGGCGATGCCCTCGGCCTGCACGGCATCGCGATCGCCGCCCGCGGGCGGGCGCTTCACGAAGAATCCGCCCTTCGAACCGACCGGCACGATCACCGTGTTCTTCACCATCTGCGCCTTCACGAGGCCCAGCACCTCGGTGCGGAAATCCTCGCGCCGGTCGGACCAGCGCAGGCCGCCGCGCGCGACCGGGCCGAAGCGCAGGTGGACGCCTTCGACGCGCGGGCCGTAGACGAAGATCTCGCGATACGGACGCGGCTTCGGCAGGTCGGGCACCTTCGACGAATCGAACTTGTAGCTGACGTAGCCGGTCGCTTCGCCGCCGCGCGTGCCCTGGTAGAAGCTGGTGCGCAGCGTCGCCTCGATCACGCCCATGAAGCTGCGGAGGATGCGGTCCTCGTCGAGGCTCGAGACGCGGTCCATCAGCCCCACGAGCGCATCGCGCGCGGCCTGTGCCTGGCCCTCGCGCTTGCCTGCACGGGCCTCGATCACCGGCTTCACCGCGGCCGAGAGCGCCGCGTCGTCGCCCGCGAGGCGCTCGAGCTGCGCCTGGAACTTCTGCATGCCGGCGCGGATCTCGGCCTTGCTCTCCTTGCCCGTGGTGGGGTCGAAGCGCGCCTCGAACAGCTCCACCAGCAGTCGCGCGAGCAGCGGATAGCGCGTGAGCGTCTGCTCCATGTACGCCTGCGAGAACGTCACGCCGACCTGCAGCAGGTACTTGCAGTACGCACGCAGCATCGCGACCTGTTTCCACGACAGGCCGGCCGCCAGGATCAGGCGGTTGAACCCGTCGTTTTCGGCCTGCCCGCGCCAGATCGCGGCGAACGCTTCCTCGAAGTCGACGTCGATCTCGCTGACTTCCAGCGCGCGCGGATACTCGACCTCGAAGTCCTGCACGAAGAAGACCTTGCCCGCGGCCTCGATGCGGTACGGATGCTCCGAGATCACGCGCAGGCCCATGTTCTCCATCATCGGCAGCGCATCCGACAGCGGGATGTCGTCGCCCTGGCGGTAGAACTTGAAGCGAAGGCCGCCCTCGGCCTGCTGCGAGCGGTACAGGCTCAGCCGCAGGTCGTCCGGACCGGTGAGCGCCGCGAGGTTCTCGACGTCGTTCGCCGCGACGTCCGCGCTCACGTTCTCGATGTAGCCGGCGGGCAGCGCGCGGCCATAGGCGCTCGCGAGCGGCAGGCCGGCTTCCTCGCCGTGGCGCGCGACCAGTCGATCGCGCAGGTCGTCGGCCCAGTTGCGGACGATGGCGGCCAGGCGCGATTCGATCGCCGCGACGTCGACGTCCGGCACCGTGCCCGAATGCCCGTCCACCGGCTTCGGCCGCACCATGATGTGCAACTGCGCGAGCGGCGACTCGCCGAGCTGGACGGTCGAGTCGACGTGATCGGCGTTCAGCGCGTCGCGCAGCATCGTCTCGATGCGCAGGCGCACTTCCGTGTTGAAGCGGTCGCGCGGGATGTAGACCAGCGCCGAGTAGAAGCGGCCGTAGCGGTCGCGGCGCAGGAAGATCCGGCTGCGCACGCGCTCCTGCAGGCTCAGCACGCCCATGCCGGTGCGGAACAGCTCCTCCTCGGTCGACTGGAACAGCTCGTCACGCGGCAGCGTTTCGAGGATGTGCTTGAGCGCCTTCCCGCTGTGGCCGTCGCCCGGAAGGCCCGAGCGCGCCATGACCTGCTCGTAGCGGCGACGCACCATCGGGATGTCCCACGGGCGGCGCGTGTAGGCGCTCGACGTGAACAGGCCGAGGAAGCGTTCCTCGCGGATCGGCTTGCCCGCGGCGTCGAAACTCAGCACGCCGATGTAGTCCATGTAGCCGCGACGGTGCACCGTCGCACGCGCATTCGTCTTGGTGAGGATCAGCACGTCCGGCGCGCCGTCGCCTTCCGCGGTGTGCGCGCCCAGGCTCGACAGCGGGCGCGGGCGGCCGCGCTCCTCGCCCCGCAAAAGGCCGAGGCCCGTGCCGGGAACCGCCTGCAGCACCTCGTTGCGGCCCTGCCGCGCCACCTCGTATTCGCGATAGCCGAAGAAGGTGAAATGGTTCTCCGCGGCCCAGCGCAGGAAGTCCTGCGCCTCCTCGACCTGGCCAGGCGCCATGGGGATGGCGCGACCGGAGAGGTCTTCCGCCACGTGCACCATCCGGTCGCGCATTTCGGACCAGTCGACGACGATCGCGCGCACGTCCTCCAGCACCTGGCGCACCGCGCCCTCGATGGAGGCCATGTCCTCGGCACTCTGGCGGTCGATCTCCAGGTGCATCAGCGATTCCGCGGCGCCTTCGCCGATCGCCTGCAGGCGACCTGCGCGATCGCGCTTCAGCGGCACCACCGGATGCCCCAGGACGTGCACGGCGATGCCGCGCTCCGCGAGCGCGAGCGTGACCGAGTCGACGAGGAACGGCATGTCGTCGTTCGCGACCTGCAGCACGGTGTGCGCCGACTCCCAGCCGTGCGTGCGCACCGTCGGATTGAACAGCCGCACCAGCGCGGAACCCGGCTTGCGGGTCTTGGCGAAGTCCAGGAACCCGGCGGCGAGCGAGGCCCAGGCCTCCGGCGCATGCTGCGGGAACTCGTCGTTGCTCATGCGCTTGTAGAACGCGCGGGCGAAGGCCTCGCCGAGCGCCTGCTGCGCCTTCGGCAACTGCGCACCCAGTGCCGCGACGATCGTGTCGACGGCAGCGGTCTCGGTGCGGGATGCGGCGGCACGGCGGCCGGTGGTCGTACGTTTGGTGGTCATGCTGCGGATCGCTCCATGCTCCGGCGCGCGTCGATGCGGGCCGTTATGCGGATCGTGGATACGGAAAAGCCGGCGACACGCGTCGCTTCCCACGGCCACCGGGCCGAGGGGAAGCGCCGCATCGCCGGCGGATTCGTCATCTCGGGCTCAGCGCAGGCCCGTCTCGTTGCGCGCGATCACGAGGCGCTGGATCTCGCTCGTGCCCTCGTAGATCTCGGTGATCTTCGCGTCGCGGAAATAACGCTCGATCGGCATTTCCTTCGAATAGCCCATGCCGCCGTGGATCTGCAGCGCCTGGTGGGTGATCCACATCGCCGCTTCCGACGCCACGAGCTTGGCGACCGCCGCTTCCGTGCTGAAGCGCGCGCCGCCCTTGTCGAACTCCGACTTCTGCCACGCGGCCCGCAGCGTCAGAAGCGTCGCCGCGTCGAGCTTGCACTTCATGTCGGCGATCTTCGCCTGCGTCATCTGGAACGTGCCGATGGGCGCGCCGAAGGCCTTGCGCTCCTTGACGTAGGCGAGCGTCGCCTCGTACGCGGCGCGTGCGATGCCGATCGCCTGCGAGGCGATGCCGATGCGGCCCGCGTCGAGCACGCTCATCGCGATCTTGAAACCCTCGCCTTCCTGGCCGAGCACCTCGTTCGCCTGGACGACGTAGTCGTTGAACTCGATCTCGCAGGTGGCGGACGCCCGGATGCCCAGCTTTGGCTCGGTCTTGCCGCGGCCGAAGCCTGCACGCGTCGTATCGACCATGAACGCGGTGATGCCGCGGGCACCCTTGTCGGGATCGGTCATCGCGAACAGCACGATGTACTTGGCGACGGGGCCGGACGTGATCCAGCTCTTCTTGCCGTTGACCACGTACGTGCCGTCGGCTTGCCGGGTCGCCTTGCAGCGCATCGCCGTGGCGTCGGAACCGGACTGCGGCTCGGTGAGCGCGAACGCACCGATCTCACGACCTTCCGCGATCGCACGCACGTAGAGCTGCTTCTGCTCCTCGGTGCCGTACTTCAGGATGCCGTTGCAGAACAGCGAATTGTTGACCGACATGATCGTCGAGTGCGCGGCGTCGGCCGCAGCGACCTCGACCATCGCCAGCACATAGCTGATCGGGTCCATCCCGGCGCCGCCGTACTCGGCGGGCACCTCGATGCCCATCAGGCCGTTCTCGCCCAGCGTGCGCATGTTCTCGAGCGGGAACTCGCCGCTGCGGTCGAAGTGCTCCGCGCTCGGGGCGATCTTTTCCTGCGCGATCCGGCGCGCCACGTCCTGGATCATCAACTGCTCTTCGGTGAAGCGAAAATCCACGTCGGCACCTCGATTTTGGCGGGAACGGCCTAGCCTGCGAATTGTAGCGGGAGCCGTGCCGCCCTCGCCTCCCCGCTTGACCCGGAAGGCCTGCGGGCGGAGACTTATCGCTCTATCGCGATACGTTGATAAATACTCCGCATGGACCTCGAAGCCTGGTCGGGCGAGCTGAAGACCTTCGCCGATGCCACCCGCGTCCGCCTCCTCGCGCTGCTGGAGCGCGAAGAGCTGACCGTCGCGGAACTGTCCGCCATCACCCGGCTAGCCCAGCCGCGCGTGTCGACGCACCTGGCACGCCTCAAGGATGCCGGGCTCGTCCGCGACCGCCGCGCCGGCGTCTCCGCCTACTACCGGTTCGACGACGATGCCCTCGAACCGGCGCGCCGGGCGCTGTGGCGGATGCTGCGCGACGGCAGCGACGACCCGCTGCTGCGGCAGGACGCCGATCGCGTGCCGTCGGTGCTGGCGAGCCGCGCCGCCGACCAGAACTGGGCGGACGGCGTCGCCGGCGACATGGAGCGCCATTACTCCCCGGGCCGCACGTGGGAGGCGCTCGCGCGCTCGGCTTTGCCCCTGATGCAGGCGGGCGACGTGCTGGACATCGCCTCCGGCGACGGGGTGCTCGCCGAGCTGATCGCGCCGCATGCGCATCGCTACGTCTGCCTCGACGCCAGCAGCAAGGTCGTCATGGCGGCCTCCGAGCGCCTCCAGCGCCTCGGGAACGTCGAGGTGCACGAGGGCGACATGCACGCGCTGCCGTTCGACGATGCGCAGTTCGACCTCGTCGCGCTGATGCATGCGCTGACCTACGCGGACGAGCCCGCCCGCGCCGTGGCCGAGGCCGGTCGCGTGCTGCGCCCGGGCGGCCGCCTGCTGCTGACGAGCCTCGCCAAGCACGAGCATCGCTCGGTCGTCGAGGCGTTCGGGCACGTCAACCTCGGCTTCAGCGACCGCGAGTTGCAGCGGTTCGCGACGCGCGCCGGGCTGGACGTGGTGAGCAGCGGCACCGTCACCCGCGAGCGCCGCCCGCCGCATTTCGAGGTCATCTCGGTGATCGCGCGCCGGCCGGACGCGCCGCGGGGCAAGCGCGCGCGATGAACACCCTGCCCTGGCTCCGGCCCGACCGCGTGGACGCGCTCGAGCGGCTGCTCGCCGAGCGCATCCTCGTCATCGACGGCGCGATGGGCACGATGATCCAGCAGGTCGGGCTCGACGAGCAGGATTACCGGGGCGCGCGGTTCGCGGAGGGCTTCGACGCCGCGCATCCGCCCGCCACGCACGCCCACGCGCCGGGGTGCGGCTGCGCCCACGACCAGCGCGGCAACAACGACCTGCTGAGCCTCACCCGCCCGGACGTCATCGGCCGCATCCACCGCGAGTACCTCGACGCCGGCGCGGATCTCGTCGAGACCAATACGTTCAACTCGACGTCGATCTCGCTGGCGGACTACGGTCTCTCGCATCTTGCGCGCGAACTGAACGAAGCCGGCGCGCGTCTCGCGCGCGGCGCCTGCGACGCGAGCGAGGCCGAGAGCGGGCGCCCGCGCTTCGTGATCGGCGTCCTCGGACCGACCAGCCGCACCGCATCGCTGAGCCCCGACGTCAACCGACCGGGCTATCGCGCCGTAACGTTCGATGAACTCCGCCTTGCCTATCGGGACGCCGCCGACGGCCTCATCGATGGCGGCGCCGACGTGCTGATGGTCGAGACCATCTTCGACACGCTCAACGCGAAGGCCGCGCTGTTCGCGATCGAGGAGACGTTCGACGCCCGCGGCGCGCGCCTGCCGATCATGATTTCCGGGACGATCACGGATGCCTCCGGGCGGACGCTGTCCGGCCAGACGGCCGAAGCGTTCTGGTACTCGGTTCGCCATGCGCGACCGCTCGCGATCGGCCTGAACTGCGCGCTCGGCGCCCGCGACCTGCGCCAGCACGTCGACGTGCTGGCGCAGGTCGCCGACACCTTCGTCAGCACGCATCCCAACGCCGGTCTGCCCAATGCCTTCGGTGGCTACGACGAGACGCCCGAGGACATGGCCGCCGTCATCGGCGAGTTCGCCGAGGCCGGGCTCGTGAACCTGGTCGGCGGTTGCTGCGGCACGACGCCGGCGCACATCGCCGCGATCGCCGCCGTCGTGCGGGGCGTGGCGCCACGCGCGCCCCTGCAGACGGCCCGCGCCGCCTGACGCCCTCCGCTCTCACCGATCCACCGCCGCACGGAGCGCGGCCCTCCCTGCGAAGCCGATGACCGACCTGCCCCGCCGACTGGCTCGTGCGCACGCTGGTGCCCTTGGTCGAGTCGCGCTACGCCGTGCGGCCGTCGCCCGAGGCGCGCG
>NZ_BAAGAB020000055.1:0-18031 GCF_047159895.1 Lysobacter xanthus | reverse complement strand
GACCACCACCGCGATCAGGCCGAGCGCGACGCCCAGCCCGATCCACAGGCGGCGACGGTTCGGCGGCGGCGGTGCGCTGCGGTCGATACGGAGTTCCTTCAGCAGGTCGGCGGACGTGTTCATCGCACTCCAGGCGGTTCGGGGGGTTCGGCGGCCGCCCCCCGGCAGGCCGTCGATAGGGCCGCAGAGTAGGCCGCGGCCGGGGCCGCGTCACCTGACGAGTGTCATGTGGAATGCCTGACAGCCGCGACTGCCCGGCGCGCGTCGCGCGGCGCATCGTGGCCGCACCTTCCACCGGAGACGCGCCATGGGTTCTACGGTCACGCTCGCCCCGCTCGCCCGCCTGGCCGGCGTGCGCAAGCGCTACGACAATGTCGTCGCCCTCGATGGGCTCGACCTCGAGGTCCGCGGCGGCGAGGTGCTCGCGCTGCTCGGCCCGAACGGCGCCGGCAAGTCGACCTCGATCGGGCTGATGCTCGGCCTGGTCACCGCCGACGACGGCCGCGTGCAGCTGTTCGACCGCGACCCGCGCGAGCTCGATGCGCGCCGCGGCATCGGCGTGATGCTGCAGTCCGCGGGCATTCCCGACACGCTGAAGGTCGGCGAGCTGCTGGAGGTCACGCGCAGCTATTACGCCGCCCCCCGCAGCGTCGCCGACTGCGTGGCGCTCGCCGGCCTCGACGGCCTGCTCGGGCGCCGCTACGGGCGCCTGTCCGGCGGCCAGCAGCGCCGCGTGCAGTTCGCGATGGCGATCTGCGGGCGTCCGAAGCTGCTCTTCCTCGACGAACCCACCACTGGCCTCGACATCGATGCGCGCCAGCGCCTGTGGTCGGCAATCCGCGAACTCGTCGCCGACGGCGCGGGCGTGGTGCTCACCACCCACTACCTCGAGGAAGCCGAGGCGCTCGCCGACCGCGTGGTGGTGGTCAACGGCGGCCGCGTGGTGGCGCAGGGCAGCGTCGCGCAGATTCGCTCGCGCGTCGCGCAACGCCGCGTGCGCTGCGTCTCGGCGCTCGATGCGGCCGTGGTGGCCGCGTGGCCCGAAGTGCAGGCCGCGAGCGGTGACGGCGCGCGGCTGGAGATCGTGGCCGACGCCGCGGAAGCCGTCGTCTACCGCCTGCTCACCGAGGACCCGACGCTGTCGGAGCTGGAAGTCGCGCGCGCCGGCCTCGCCGACGCCTTCGTCGAGATCACCAAGGAGGCCGCATGAACACCCTCGCCCTTCCGGCACGCCCCAACGTCCTGCGCACGTACTGGCTGGAAGCCCGCAACGAGTTCCTGCGCCTGCTGCGCTCGCCGTCGTTCGCGGTGCCGACGCTGGTGTTTCCGCCGATGTTCTACGTGCTGTTCGCCGTGCTGCTCAACCACAAGGGCGGGCCGCAGGTCGCCACGCACCTGGTCGCCACGTACGGCGTCTTCGGCGTGATGGCGCCGGGTCTGTTCGGCTTCGGCGTGGCGATCGCGATGGACCGCGAGCGCGGCTTCCTCGCGCTCAAGCGCGCGCAGCCGGTGCCCGGTGGCGCGGTGATGTTTTCCCGCATGGCGATGGCGATGGTGTTCGCCACGGCGATCTCGCTGCTGCTGCTCGCCATCGCCACCACGCTCGCGGGCGTCTCGCTGTCGGCGTCGCAGGCGATCCGGCTGGTGCTGGTCGATGCGTTCGGCGTGCTGCCGTTCTGCGCGATCGGCCTGTTCGTCGGCAGCCTCGCGAGCGGCCAGGGCGCGCCGGCCGTCATCAACATGATCTACCTGCCGATGGCCTTCCTCGCCGGGCTGTGGATGCCGCTGTCGATGCTGCCGCCCTTCATCGCCACGCTCGCGCCGGTCTGGCCCGCGCACCATCTCGCGCAGATCGCGCTCGACGTGGTCGGCGCGAAGAGCGACGGCCGCACCGGGCTGCACGTCCTCGTGCTGGCGGTCTACGGCATGGCGTTCTTCTTCGCCGCGCGGCGCCGCCTGGCGCGCGGCTGAGGCGGCTGCGGCATGATGTCGCCCAGTCCAGGACCGCTGCCATGACCGCGAACCGAACCGCCGAGCGCCGGCCCTTGCTGCGGATCACGGAGCCGGGCACCGGCTGGTACAGCTGGCTCAACCTGGTCTGGTCGATCTGGATCTTCCTCGTGCCGCTCATGGAGCCGCGGGCGTTCCCCCGCTGGATCGCGCCCACGCTGGTGAGCTACGCGCTGTTCCTCGCGCTGTTCTACCGCGCGCACTACGGCGACCGTCGCTTCATTCCGTGGATCACGCTCGCGCTGGCGGCGCTCGGCTTCGCGGTCACGCCGTTCAATCCCGGCGCGCAGGGCTACATCATCTATGCCTGCGCGTACCTGCCGTTCTGCTTCGCCCCACGGGGTGCCGTGGTGGCCATGCTGGTGCTGCTCGCGGCCTACGCGGGTTACTGGCTCCGTCTCGGGTTCCCGTGGCTGTTCGTGCTCAATGCGGTGATCGTCGGCCTCGTGGTCGGCCTGATGAACGTGCACTACATCCGTCGCAAGCAGGCGGACGTCGCGCTCAAGCTCAGCCACGACGAAGTGCGCCGGCTCGCCGCGCTCGCCGAGCGCGAGCGCATCGGCCGCGACCTCCACGACCTGCTCGGCCACACGCTGTCGCTCGTCGCCTTGAAGTCCGAGCTCGCGGGAAAACTCGTCGACCGCGATCCGGTCGCGGCGCGGCGCGAACTCGGCGAAGTGAGCCGCGTCGCGCGCGAAGCGCTCACGCAGGTGCGAAGCGCGGTCACCGGGATCCGCGCGGCGGGCCTCGGCGCGGAGCTCGCCTCGGCCCGCCTGCTGCTGGAGGCCGATGCGGTGGAACTGCAGTACGCGCTCGCGCCGGTCACGCTGCCGCCGGAAATCGAGACGGTGCTCGCGCTCACGGTGCGCGAGGCGGTCACCAACATCCAGCGCCATGCGCGCGCACGGCATGCGGAGGTCACGCTGTCGTCGACCCCGCGCGAGGTGAAGCTCTGCGTCGTCGACGACGGCCGCGGCGGTGCGATCGCGCCGGGCAACGGGCTGTCGGGCATGCGCGAGCGGCTTGAGGCGCTGGGCGGCACGCTGCGCATCGAGTCGTCGTCCGGCGGCACCCGGCTCGAGGCCTGCGTGCCGCTGCCGAAGGTCGCCACCGCATTGCCCGGCGACGGCCTCGACGCCGCCGCGGCCTGACGCGTCTGCTACCGTTCGGGCCGATGCCGAACGTGCCTGCCCGATGATCCGCGTACTGCTCGCCGAGGACCAGGCGATGGTGCGCGGCGCCCTCAGCGCCCTGCTGTCGCTGGAGAGCGACCTCGAAGTCGTGGGCGCGGCGCCCGACGGCATCGCGGCCTGGCGCGAGGTGGAGCGACTGAAGCCCGACGTGCTGGTCACCGACATCGAAATGCCCGGACTCACCGGCCTCGAACTCGCGCAGCGCATCCGTCGCCACGAACTGCCGGTGCGTGTGGTCATCGCCACCACGTTCGCGCGCGCGGGATTCCTCCGCCGTGCGCTCGACGCGGGCGTCGGCGGCTACGTGCTGAAGGACGCGCCCGCCGAGCAGCTCGCCGACGCGATCCGCCAGGTGCACCGCGGCGGCCGCGCGATCGATCCGCAACTCGCGGTCGACGCCTGGTCCGAAGCCGACCCGCTCAACGACCGCGAGCGCCAGGTGCTGCGCCTCGCCGGCGACGGCATGACCGCCGGCGACATCGCCGCGCAGCTGCACCTCTCGCCCGGCACCGTGCGCAACTACCTGTCCGAGGCGATCGGCAAGCTCGGCGCGGCGAACCGCGTCGAGGCCTATCGATTGGCTCGGCAGAAGGGGTGGTTGTAAGCACGCGTCGATCACCGGCGATTTCGACAGTGACGCGCCGTAGTCGAGGTCATCGCTAGGAGCGTCGGAGCTGTCCCACGCTGCGGCGCGGTCCCTATGTGCGCCTCGGGTCGAAAGCGGAGGCGGGCAGGACATGCGGACACGGACGGCATGGGCTCGCGCAAAGCCACGTTCGCCGCGCAGTCGCGCTATCGACGCGCTATCGTCCCCGCGAAGCACAGGGAGCGCGCGGCATGCGGATTCGGGTTGCAACCACACTGCTGACCGTCACGCTGCTGGCGTCGCACGACGCATCGGCCGGCAGGTCGTTCCGGGACTTTCCGGCGCTGGCGGACATGGGACGAACCACGCTTCGCAATACCGAAGGCGATCGACTTGACATCATCGGGTACATGGGCCCGCAAAGGCGGCCGGCCATGGTCGTGATCCCCGGATCCCTTTGTGCACCCGTGTTCGTCGCTCTGGACGGGCGCGCGCCGGGCGACGGCTTCACAACGGTACCTTTGCTGGCGGCAGCCGACGGCAACGAGCTGGGTGTCAACGTCGTCTACCTCGAGCGGCGAAACATGGTTTCGCTCAAGACGCTCGCTTCGCTACCGCGGTTTTCCGTCGATGCGGTGACAAGCGGAAGCCCGTGTACCGACCGCAACGGCGGAGTGACCCTGGAGCAACGAGTCGCCGATGCACTCGTGCAGATCAGGTGGCTCAAAGCCCAGCCTTGGGTGAGCTCGATTCACCTGGTCGGGGTTTCGGAAGGCGGAGACGTTGCTGCAGGCGCGGCCGCGGCCCCGGGTTCGCCGGTCAGTTCGCTCCTCCTGATCGGCAGCGCCGGACCGACCCAGTTCGCGGACTTCGTGGCCGCGGCACGCAAACGGGGCGACCTCAAGGGTGTGCAGGCTGCCTTCGCTGACCTCGACCACTTCTTGAAAGGCACAGCCCCGCATTCCTACAAGGGATACAGTGCCCGCCGCTGGCAATCCTTCGCGCTCGCGAATTCCTCGCTCGCGTCGTTACGCAAGAGTGACGTGCCCGTCTTTATCGCCCATGGCGGGCGGGACGAAAGCGTACCGGTGTCTTCCGCGGACCTCGCGGTGGTCGAACTCATGATCGATCAGCCGCGACGCCCGATCTATTACTGGGCCGTCAAGGACGGCGACCATGCGCTCGTGACGCCGTCAGGCTCACGCATGTGGAACGTGATCCGCGACTACCTCGCTTGGGCGAAGTCGGGACCAAGTGGTCGGAAGATCAGGGCCGATTAGTACGCTCGAGCAACAGGGGTTCGGCACGCGATCGATGGCATAGCGGACTTGCCGAGCAACCCGCATAGCCTCAATTCCCGCCCGCGAACGCCTTGAGCATCGCGAACACCGCCCGCAGCCCCTGCGCCTCGCCGCCGGCGGGCCGCCCCGGGCGGTCGGCGTCGTTCCACGAATACGTGTCCATGTGCAGCCACGGCTGGCCCGGCGGCACGAAACGTTCGAGGTACAGCGCGGCGGTAATGCTGCCGGCCATGCGCGAGGGGCCGCTGTTGGCGATGTCGGCGATGCCGCTGGTGAGGTAGCGCCAGTACGGGCGCCACAGCGGCATGCGCCAGAGCGGGTCGCGCGTCGTCGCGGAGGCTTCGAGCAGTGCGGCCGCGCGTGCTTCGTCGTTCGCGTACAGCGCGGGCAGGTCGGGCCCCAGCGCGATGCGTGCGGCGCCGGTGAGGGTGGCGAAGTCGATCAGCAGGGCCGGCGACTCTTCGGATGCATGCACCAGCGCGTCGCCAAGGATCAGGCGGCCTTCGGCGTCGGTGTTGTCGATCTCGACATGCACGCCGCTGCGCGTGGCGATGACTTCGCCCGGACGCAGCGCGTCGGGGCCGACCGCGTTCTCGACCGCGGGGACCAGCAGCGTGAGGCGGATCGGCAGGCGCCTCGCCATGACGAGTTCGGCGAGCGCGATCGCATGCGCGGCACCGCCCATGTCCTTCTTCATGTTGCGCATGCCGTCGCCGGTCTTCAGGTTCAGGCCGCCGGTGTCGAAGCAGACGCCCTTGCCCACGATCGCGACGTGCGGATGCGCCGCGTCGCCCCAGTCGAGCCGGATCAGGCGCGGCGCGCGATGCGAGGCACGGCCGACCGCATGGATCGCGGGGAAGTTCTGCTCGACGAGGTCGTCGCCGCCGACCACGTGGATGCGCGCGCCGGCGTGCACCTCGGCGATCTCGCAGACGGTGCGCTCCAGCTCGTCCGGACCCATGTGCTGCGTCGGCGTATTGACGAGGTCGCGCACGCGCACGCAGGCGGCCAGTACGTCGCGCACCTCGTCGGGCAGCTCGGCGGCGTGCAGGCGCGCGGGCGCGCGGGGCGCGGCGCGGTAGCGACTGAAGCGGTAGCTGCCGAGGCCCCAGCCGAGCAGCAACGCGTGGCGTTCGGCGGCGTCGAGCGTGCCGGCGGGCGCGTAGTCGCCGACCGGCAGCGCCTGCGGGCCGTGGGCATACGCGAACGGATCGAGCGCATCGCCGATCGCCAGCAGCGCGGCGGCCGGGGCGCCGTCGTCTCCGGGCACCACGATCGCGGTGCCGGGGGCGGCATCGAAGGCCTGTGCGTCGAGCCAGCCGCGCGCGACCGGTGACAGCGCATCGCGCCACTGCGGCGCGCGCGCGCGGTCGACGACATGCAGCGGCAGGGCGCCCTCGGGCGAGGCGACGAATCCAGGCGGCAGGTTCATGCGATGTCCTGTGGGGCGTTCGCGTCCAGCCAGTCGGCCAGCGCGGCGAGGTCGGGGAAATGCAGGTCGGGCTGGACGTGCGCATGCGGCCAGCGTTCGCCGCGTCGGTCGATCCAGCAGGTGCGAAGGCCGGCACGCGCGGCGCCGACCACGTCGAGGTCGATGTCGTCGCCGACGTGCAGCACGTGCGCCGGCGCGACGCCCAAGCGTTCGCACGCGGCGAGGTAGATGCCGGGATCGGGCTTGGCGGCGCCGTGGTCGCGCGCGCCCAGCTGGAAGCGGAACAGCGGCATCAGCCCGATGCGCACCAGGCAGGCATTGCCGTTGGTGAGCGAGGCGAGCGGCACGCGCGCGGCCAGGCGCTCCAGCGCCTCGACCGTGTCGGGGTAGTGCTCGACATCGCAGCGGCCCGCAAAGAAGGCTTCGAAGGCTTCGTCGGCGCGCGCCGGATCCTCGCCCGCGTCGGCGAGCATGCGCTCGAGCATCCACTGCCGCTGCACGGTCATGTCGTGCGCGAGATGCGGACGCTCCCGATCGATGCGCAGCCGCAGCTCCTGGCGCGCGGCGCGCGGCCAACGTTCCGCAGCGCGTGGCGCATGGGTCGCCAGCCAGTCGTCCAGGGCCGCTTCCGCGCGCTCGATCGCCGGCGCGATCGGCCACAGCGTGTCGTCGAGGTCGAGGGTGATGGCGCGGACGGGAAAGGACATCCGCCGCATTCTACCGGCGTGCGGTCAAAGCCCCGGCGGGAGCTCCACTTCGAAGCGCGCGCCGCCCAGTTCGTCCGATGCCTTGACCTCCAGCGTGCCGCGGTACGCGCGCACGAGGTCCTGCACGATGGCGAGACCGATGCCGTGGCCGTGCACGCGCTCGTCGCCGCGGACACCGCGCTGCAGGACCAGCGCGACCTTGTCGGGCGGGATGCCGGGGCCGTCGTCGTCCACCGCCACCAGCACGCCCGGGCGACGGCCACCCTCGCAGGCGATCGGCTGCACCGTGAGCAGCACGCGCGACTTCGCCCACTTGAAGGCGTTCTCCAGCAGGTTGCCGAGCAGTTCCTGCAGGTCGCCCGGCTCGCCGTAGAACTGCATGCCGTCGGTGAGTTCGAATTCGCAGAGCACGCCCTTGCCGGCGTACACCTTCTCGAGGCTGGTGACGATCTGCTCGGCATGCGGCCCGATCGCGATCGGCGCGGAGAACAGCGCATGCCCGCGGCTGGCGGCGCGCGCGAGCTGGTAGGAGACGATGTCGTTCATGCGCTGCACCTGCGTCGCGACGTCCTCGCGCAGGCCCGCCTCGTCGCCGGCGGTGGCTTCGAGTCGCGAATGCAGCACCGCGAGCGGCGTCTTGAGCGAATGCGCGAGGTCGGCGAGCGTGTTGCGCTGGCGGTCGAGGTTCTCGCGCTCGCTCTCGATGAAGGCATTGATCGATTCGGTGAGCGGCTCGAGCTCGCGCGGATGCTGCTCGCTCATGCGCTGCGCCTGGCCGCGCTGCACGCGCTTGAGCTCGGCGATGACCTGCCGCATCGGCAGCAGGCTCCAGCGCAGGATCACGCCCTGCAGCAGCACCAGCACCAGGCCCGCGCCGCCGAGGTAGCGCCACAACGCGGAGCGGAAGACCGCGATCTGCTCGCTCAGCGCGTCGGTGCTTTCGTAGATGTAGATCGTGTACGGGAATTCCGCGGCCGGGTTGCGCTCGTCGCTCGACCAGATCAGGCCGATGCCGTAGCGGTAGACCTCGCCTTCGGCGCCGTCGATCTCGCGCATCGTCAGCGGGCCCTCGAAGCGGCTCTTGCCCGCGGGCAGCAATGCGGCCGGCGGCAGTCGCGGACCCTGCGCCGACTGGGAATCCCAGTGGCCGTTCGGAAACACGACTTCCGCGTAGAGGCCGCTGCCGGGTCGCTCGAGGCGCGCGTCGGGCGTCTGGTACCACGGCACGAACGTGCCGTCGCGCGCGAAGTCGCCGTCGCGCGCGAGCGAGAGCGCATAGCTCTCGAGGCGTTCGCGCAGGTGGTCGCGTGCGGTCTTGAGGAAGGCGCGGTCGAGCGCGTAGCCGGCGAGCGCGAGGAAGGCGACGAGGAACAGGCTTGCCGCCAGCAACTGGCGCGTCTGCAGCGAACGGGGCTGTCCGATCCTCATCGCACGATCATGCGTGAATGGCGTTCAGGCAACCAGCGCCGCGCGCATTGCGGACAGCGGCAGTTCGAACTGGCGAAGGCCGCGTGCAGGACGCAATGGCATGGCGCACCCGGCACGGGCCGGCACGTCCGGCGCAGGGCCGGTTGCGATGGGGAAACGGAGCGGCGCGTCCGGCGCACCGCCGCCGCATCACTCGCCGCTGCGCGGAATCGCGAAACGGTAGCCGCGGCCGCGAACGGTCTCGATCGGCTTCAGCGAACCATCGGGATCGAGCTTCTTGCGCAGCCGCCCGATGAAGACTTCGAGCACATTGGAATCGCGGTCGAAGTCCTGCTGGTAGATGTGCTCGGTGAGGTCGGCCTTCGAGACCAGCTCGCCGGCATGCATCATGAGGTACTCGAGCACCTTGTACTCGTAGCTCGTCAGGTCGACGTTGCTGCCGTTGACGTTGACGGTCTGCGCGGCGAGGTCGAGCACGACCGGGCCGCATTCGAGCTGCGGCTTGCTCCAGCCGGCGGCACGACGGACCAGCGCATTGATGCGGGCGAGCAGTTCCTCGACGTGGAACGGCTTCACCAGGTAGTCGTCGGCGCCCTGCTTCAGGCCCTCGACCTTGTCCTGCCAGCTCGAGCGGGCGGTGAGGATGAGCACCGGGAACTTCTTGCCTTCCTGCCGCAGGGCCCGGATGAGCTCCATGCCGGTCATCTTGGGCAGGCCGAGGTCGATGATGCCGACGTCGAAGGGCACCTCGCGGCCCATGTACAGGCCTTCCTCGCCGTCCTGGGCCGCGTCCACGGCAAAGCCCTCGCGCCGCAGGCGGGCGGCGAGCGTCTCGCGCAGGGGGGCTTCGTCTTCGACCAGCAGGATTCGCATGTCCAGGCTCCTCAGCATCTGCGCCCGCGGCGGCAAGGGCCGCCCGGCTGTTCAGGTAGCTTAGTCGCGGCCGCCGTCGCGGCGGCGTGTACGCGAATCCTGTTCAGGAACCTGACAGGACGGCCGCTCAGTCGTCGCCGCGGTCCGGCGGCTGGCGACGCGGGTCCTCGGTGATCACCCGCACACGGCCGGTCTGGTCGAGCACCTTGATGCGGTTGAGGTCGCGGCCTTCGAACGGCACGCGCTCGGCGCTGAGGATCTGGCCGCGGGTAGCCCGCTCGACCCGGCGCACCGACTCGGCGAGCGAATGCTCTTCCGGCCGGCTCTCGTGACCCATGGCGGCACGCGGCTCGCGCGGCTCCGGGCCACGGCCGGACGGCGGGTCCGCCAGGGCGGTGCCCGCGGCGGTGGCGAGCAGGAGGGCGAGGGTCAGGCGACCGTAGGTCATGGGAAGGCTCGGGAGACGGCGGTGCAGCACCGTGATGCGGACGGATTCTTGGCCCGAGGCAGTGAATCCGCTCTGAACTTTTCCTTCATGTCGCTGTCCCCGTTCAGCGCTTCAGTAGATCTCGGCGACGCAACAGCGCAGCGAGCCACCGGCCGCTTCGATCGCGTCCAGCGACACACTCTGCACGGAAAACCCCGCGTCGGCGAGCGCATCGCGGGTCGATGCGCGCAGGCTGCCGGCCGCGCGCGCACTCATCCACACGCGCTCGCCGTCGAGCGCGATCGCGTTGGCGGCGAACGCGGCCGCTTCGTCCGCATCGAGCCCGATCGCATGCGGCGCATACACCGCGGCGATCGTGCACGCATCGTCGACGTCGGCGAACCCGCGTGGGGCGTACAGCACCGCGCGCCCGGCCAGCACCGCGAGCACCACGTTGGTGTGGTACTCGCCCGGCGCGAGGTCGAAGACGAACGTCGCGCGCAGGCCGAACGCCTCGTGCATGAGACGCACGCCTTCGTCGTCGCAGCGCTCGGAGAGGCCCGCGAAGCCGAGGCCGCGCGCGCGGTCGATCACCAGCGCGCCGGTGAGTTCGCAGGGATGCGGCTGCGTCGACAGGTCGACGGTCGATGCACCGAGCACGCCGGCGAAGAAACCACGGATGTCGTCGCGCGCGGCCTCGCGCTGGCGCACCTCGTGGCGCATGCGGCCGACGATAAAGCGACGCGCGCCATCGACGCGCGCGGTGGCGAAGACGTTGTTGGGAAACAGTGCATCGGGCGTGGACGCATCGCCCGGGAACGCGACCACCGCCACCGAGGTCGCCAGCGCGGCCTGCAGCGCGCGATGCTCGTCGAGCGCACCGCGCGCATCGAAGCCCGAGGCGTCGGCCATGTAGCGGTTGTCGGCGGCCGACTGCTCGGCGCGCGCGAAACCGTCCGGCGTCACCAGGAACGCGGCCTGCGCGGTGGCGGGGCCGAAGTCGGCGGCGCAGCGCGCGGCGGCGTCGAGGAAGGCGGCGCGGTCGCGCGTGATCATGCGGATCTCCGGAGCCCGTCGGGACGGGTGCAGTCCAGCGCCTGCTCGACGAGCGCGAGCCCGGCGCCCGGTCGGTGCGAGCCTTCGCTCAGCACCTGGCGGAAGGCGCGGCCGCCGCGCTCGGCATTGAACAGGCCCAGCACGTGGCGGGTGATGTGCTTGAGCGGCACGCCGGCGTCGAGCTGGCGTTCGATGTAGGGGAAGTAGGCGCGCAGCAGGTCCTCGCGCGTGCGCTCGGGCGTGCCGGACAGGCGCGCGTCGAGGCGATGCAGCACGTAGGGCTCGTGGTAGGCGGCGCGCCCGAGCATCACGCCGTCGACGGGGCCGAGATGGGCGCACGCCGCGTCGACGTCGCCAATGCCGCCGTTAAGCAGCACGCGCAGGCCCGGGCGCTCGGCCTTCAGGCGATAGGCCCAGTCGTAGCGCAGCGGCGGCACCTCGCGGTTCTCCTTCGGCGACAGGCCCTTCAGCCAGGCATTGCGCGCATGCACCACGAACGTGGCGCAGCCGGCCGCGGCCACGGTGTCGATGAAGTGCAGGAACTGGCCGAAGTCGTCGTCCTCGTCCACGCCGAGGCGGCACTTGACCGTCACCGGCACGCCCGGCCGCGTGCCCTGCGCCACGCCCTCGATCATCGCGGCCACGCAGTCGGCCACCAGCGCCGGCTCGCGCATCAGGCAGGCGCCGAAGCGCCCGGCCTGCACGCGGTCGGACGGGCAGCCGCAGTTGAGGTTCACCTCGTCATAGCCCCACTCCGCCCCGATGCGCGCGGCCCGCGCCAGAAGCGCCGGCTCGCTGCCGCCGAGCTGCAGGGCCACGGGATGCTCGCTGGCGTCCATCACCAGCAGCTTCGCGCGGTCGCCGTGGATCACGGCATTGGCGTGGACCATCTCCGTGTAGAGCAGCGCCGAGGGCGCGAGCACCCGGTGGAAGGCCCGACAGTGGGTGTCGGTCCAATCCATCATGGGGGCGACGGAGATCGCACGCGCAGCGTCGTTCCGGCTCAGGGCGTTCGGCGGATGCATGCGGCCAGCTCCAACAAGGCCGTCATTCTAGGGCGTGACGCCTGTCCCATGCTTCGAAGCCCAGCAGCTCCGATTCTTGCAGCGGTTCAGGAAATGCCGTCGGGCTACCGTGGATGGAATACGGGCAGCGAGCACTCGGAATACGACATCTCGCATCCTTTTCCTTCCGCGGCACACTTCTCCAGAGCCCAGCGTTCCGCCTTCTGTCGCGTCGACTCGCGAACGGTGTAGGCCGTACCGCCCTGAACAGGCCATGCCATTGCTACGCACTGGTTGAAATACGTCATTACCAGTTCGCAGTTCTGGCCGC
Source organism: Lysobacter xanthus (assembly GCF_047159895.1). Lineage (NCBI taxonomy): Bacteria > Pseudomonadati > Pseudomonadota > Gammaproteobacteria > Lysobacterales > Lysobacteraceae > Lysobacter > Lysobacter xanthus. The sequence continues at coordinate 5,683 of NZ_BAAGAB020000055.1, read as the reverse complement.
CCAAGCTCTGGCAGTCGGCAAGAGCGGCCCGCTGCGCAGCTTCCTCGCTCGGTTGTCGAACAGATACCCCGACCCTCGCGTTCGCATAGTCGGCCACGATCGAGCCATAGCGACTTTCCCATTCACCCGATGGCACAGGCGGAGGCAGCGGCCGAGGGGCCGGCGGATCGTAGTACGGCGAGCCGGGCGCATTGGGCGGAATGCAGGCAGGGTTGCCACCTTGCGGAATCCCCGGAGCGCAATTCTGTGCAGCGGCCCCTCCCGATGTGAATACGCATCCCAGCACAAGGGCTTGGACCAGGCGCAAAATCAGAAGCTTGCTTGCCATGTCTCTATGCGTCGTTGGTGGGCTGACGGACGGCGTTGCCGCGCACGCCGGTCACAGCCGAACCGGCATTGGGTGCGCTGAACAACGGTCTTGCCGGCGACAACAGCGGGCGGGGCTGAGCGGAAGGCGCAGCGGCCGCCGGCTGCGCAGGCTGGTACATGGGAATGTACCCCGGCGTGCCCGGCGTAAAGCCATTTCCTTGCCCCTTGCTGCCGCCGAATGCACTCATGTAATTGAAGTGTCCCAAGGTCCCCTGGAAGAACGAGGCCGCCATCGGGGGGGCTGTAATGATCAGCGTGGTCAGGATGACTCCCAGCCCGCCCTGCTGCATCGCCTGGCTCGTCATGCCGTCGCTGAAGTCCGTTCCGAACAGTCCACCCAGCAAAGCCGCACCCCAGAAGGCGCTCGCCACGCGGACCACCATTTCCAACGCGATCGAGACCATCGCGCTCAGGACCGCCATCGAGAACATTGTTCCCAGTCCGTAGTACAGCCATCGGCCGAACAGCGGTTTCGTCTGGTCGAACAGCAGGCACAGGACAAACAACGGTCCGAAGCCGATGAACAGCGCGAGCGCGATCTCGTTGAGCAGCAGCAGGGTGCCGCCGACGATCGCCGGGCCGCCGGTGCCCACGCCCACCATGTACAGGGCACGCGTCTTCTGGGCGTCCAACGTCGGGTCACCCGCCACGTCGAGCACGTCGATGCTGGACAGCGCCACCTGCATCCAGCCGAGGTTCCGGTCGATGGCCTGTTCGGGCGAGCCGTCGGACCCGGTGACGACGTGGTTGATCTCGTTCTTCACGTCCACCGCCAGCATGCGGTGCAGGTCGGTTCCGAACATCGCCATGGAGGTCGCGACGCTGAGGATGAGCGTCGCCTTCAGCGAGTTCATCACCAGCGCCATCATCGATTCGCGCGACTGGCCCGTTGCGATGCGGTAGCCCTGGATGAGGATCCAGAGCGTCAGCAGCGTCAGAGCCGCCATGCCGACCCACGACATGGTGCGACTCATGAGACCGATGCCGAACTTCTCCACCTCGTCCCGCAGATACGCGAGGATCAGCCGGAAAAAAACGAAGTCACCGACGGAGTCGATTCTCGGCGCGAATCCGCTGAGCCACGTCATGGCCATCGTCTCCCGATACGTGCGCGCTGCGCCATGTGCGTCACTTGACCTTGAGAGCCGCTTCCAGCGTCGCCGTCTTGACCATCGTGCCGATCGCGGTGTCCGGCGCGCCGTTCAGCGCTTGGCGCGCCAGGTTCTGCTGCATGGCGGTCAGCGTCGCGATAAGGCGGTCGCAGGAATTGACCTGATTGTCGAGCTCCTTCCCACTCGTCTCCTGCTGGGTCTGGAGGCGCGCCGACGCCTCGGCAATCGCCGCGAGCGTGCCCTGCTCGTTGTTCTCGCGGCGCTTCTCGCTGATCGCCTCCATGTCTTCCTTCAGCGTCGGTGCCACTTCCTTGAAATAGCGAACGGTGGCGTTGTACTTCTGGTTCTCCAGCATCTGGATCTGGGCACAGAGCTTGCGCTGGTTGTCCCGAATGTTGCCTTTCAGGTCCGGCACCATCGTATTGGCGAGGCTGGACACGCTGAAGCTGAAACCGCCCGTGCCGCCGCAGCGCTCCTGGACGCCGAAGTCCATCGGAACGGGCTCGAACGACACCTTGTTGCTCAGGGTCGGGCTGCGCACCAGGCTCATGAACCGGGCAACTTGCTGGTAGTAGTGGTCCCAGGTCGCCTTCCAGCGCGCCGCCTGCTGCCCGTACTCGAAGTACGCCTGCATCTGGGTCGTCAGCGTGTTGTACTGGTTCATCAGATGTGCCGGCAGGGACGGACCGGTCTCCGACGTGAACAGCTGCGCGTGAGCGTCCGGCGTATGCGAGACACCGAGACCAGCGACCGCCAGAGCGAGGACTGAACGGCGAAGCAGCGTCCCGATGGAACGAAGGCATGAACTTTCCATTTCGGGCCTCTCCTAGGCAGTGGTGGCAATGGGATTGCGGGTGGCCGCGCGAGACGTGGTCTTCGCGGACTTGCCGGAGCCCTTGCGGCTGGCGTAGAACGCCTCCAGCCATTGGTCCGGGGTCAGCCGATCGACCGTTACCCCGTAGCGCTGGGCCTCGCGCGCGAGCACCTCGTGCATGATCTCGATGTTGTCGGTCGAGGCGGAGATCACCGACAGCGCGTCATCCATGCCGCGGAGGTTGAGCTGGCAGACGCTGGAGGCGTGGCCCTGCTTCACCAGGAAGCAGCGGGACCGCTCGTCCAGGCTGACCACCACCTGGTACTCCGCCTCGGTCAGCTTGAGTCCGTCGATATAGTCGTCTCGGCTCGCGTTCGGGTTCGGCAGCAGCACCATGGTCGCGGTCTGCTCCACGAGTGCGGCTGCGATATCGCTCGCCAGCGCGTCCTCCGGGCTTTGCGTGGCGAAGATGCCGAGGCCGTTCTGCTTGCGGATGGTCTTCTGCTTGTTCTTCGCGAATTCCTTGAGCCCGCCCTTGCCGTCGAGGATCTTCCAGAACTCGTCCATCACGTAGATCAGCGGCCGGCCGTCGATCAGGGCCTCGAGGCGGTGGAGCAAGTAATTGATGACGGGAACGCGGACTTCCGGGTTGTCGATGATGTCGGTGTAGTCGAAGCCGATAATGCTGGCCCGCGCAAGATCGATGGTGTCTTCGGGATTGTCGAAGACCCAGCCGAGGGAGTTGCCGGCCGTCCACTTGCGCATCCGCGCGAAAAGCCCGTCGTCACCCATGTTGGGCAGGCTTTTCTGGAAGTTGGTCATCGTTCGCAAGCGCATCGGGGTATCGAGGATGTTCTCGACCGCTCGATAAATGTCCTCCTCCTCCCGCGAGGTATAGACCGACTTGCCGGCGAGGACCTTGATGAGGTCGGAGAGGAACTGCGTGTTTTCCTCGCTCCGCTCGCACTGGAACGGGTTGAAGCCGGTCGGACGTCCGTTCTCGAGCGCGAGATAGTTGCCGCCACAGGCACGCACGAAGATCTCGGCGCCGCGGTCCTTGTCGAAGAAAAAGATCGTCGGCGTCGGCTCGAGCTTCTGGACCTGGCTCAGCAGGAAGTTGATCAGCGCCGTCTTGCCCGTACCGGACTTGCCGATCACCATCGTGTTGGCGATGGCCTTCTCCCCGACGGAGTTCTCGCCCGGATGCGTAGCGTGGAAATTGAAGTAGTACGGCTGACCGTTGGTGGTCTGAAGCGTGGTGACGCATTCGCCCCACGGATTGCCGTCCTTCTTGCCCGAGGCGAAGTTGTGCAGCGGCGATAGACCGAGGAAATTCAGCGAGCTGATGTTGGCGAGGCGCGTGCGGTACTTCCAGTTGCCCGGCAACTGCGAGTAGAACGAGGACACGACCGCGAGGTCTTCCTTGGTCGAGACGAACCCGGCGTTGGAAAGCTCGGCGCGCGCCGTCGCGATGTTCTGCGACAGCCGGTCCTGCGTGTCCGCGTAGAGCGCCATCGTGAAGTGGTACTCGCCCAGAACGAAGTTGCCCGAGGCGAGCTGGTCCATCGCCTGGTCGAGCTCGATGATCTGGCTCACGGCCTTGTCGCCCGACGAGATCATCATTCCCTTGGTGCGGTCGAGCACCTTGAGCGCATCCTGCCGGCCCATCGGGCTGAACGAATGGGTGATGACGTACTCGAAGTCCAGGTACTTGAGGCGATTGAGAATGCCCGGATACGTACCGTCCGTGTATTCCTTGATGTTCAGCAGCGCGCCGTAGTGACTCGACCCCTGGGGTGTCGTGATCACGTAGTCGCCGGTACGCCCGGAGAACAGGTGGCGGCTCACGGGCAGGTACGAGTGGACGGGCGCCTGCAGCACCGGCACCGGCTCGTCGATCCGGTTGACGAGGTAGCCGAAGAATTCCAGTGCCTCCGAGAAGACGACGCCGTTCGCGGCCTCGTACATGCCTAGTCGGTACGGCGCGTAGTCCTTCAGAACAGCTTCGAGGTTGCCCGCGAGTTCCTGGATGCGCGCGATCGCCTCGTCCTGCTCGGCCTGCAGCTTTCCTGTGTCCGCGGAGCGCTCGACGAATTTCTTCCCGCCTACGACGGGACGGTAGATCATCGTCAGATACAACTCGTTCGCCATCGTCTTCTGCGCCGAAAGCGACTCGAAGTAGGCGTCGGACAGCTCCTGATTGAACCGCTGCCGGAATCGTGCGCCGCCCCGCACGCGGCGCCGGCGACGGACGTCGTGAACCCAGAACGCCACGTTGACGAAGTCCGGAGCTCGCAAGGTCTGCAGCATCCGGTTGAACGTGTTGTGGCGGTGCTCGAGCTCCCACTCCTCGCGCCCGACGAAGGGCAGGCCCTCGAGGTGCCAGGTCATCAGAAAGTCGCCACCGGTGGTCTTCAGCACGGTGGCCGAGACGTGGGTGGAGAGCGGCAGAAATTCACTGATGGACGTGTCGGGGATGAACATCGGCAACTCGAATGCAGGGACGGCGCGGGACGGGGCGGGCGACGGGTTCGAACCTCACCGCCGCGGGCGTGGTTCCCGTGGATCGCGGTAGGCGTTCGGTGTGAAGGCCCACATGCCGTCGTGGCGGTCGAGGTTCCGAACCTTCATGCGGATCTGCAGTCGCAGGCCCAGCAGGCGGAAGATCATTTCGTCGCGGCGCGCCATCTGGCGCATCACGAAAATCACCACGGGCAGCAGGACGAGGTACAGCGCGTTCGTATAGAACGACAGAAGGACCACGCTCCCCGCGCCGACGAAGAACGGGATGTACGGCACGCCCATGAACATGGGCGGGCGCGTACACCCACGAAACAGCACGTTCTTCTGCATGATCCCGCTTCAGGTTCCGCCGATCAGCATGCGGGCGACCTGCCCGGCGGCGCCGATCAGGAATCCGCCCACGAGGATCGGTGCGACGTCAGCGATGCGCTTGTGGGCAAAGGCGATCTGGTAGCCCGCGAAGATCACGGCGATCGTGACGACGGCAATGGAGGCGAGATTCAGCAGCCCGTTGACGTTGCTGAAGAACTTGGTGACCGAGCTGCCGGTTTCGGTGAAATCACCGCCACCGCCCGTCGCCTGGGCGAATGCGAGACCCGGCGCGAGGATCGCCGCTGCGAATGCGGTCGAAAGCGTGGACTTCATGGCCTTTGTGGACTTCATGTGGAGCTCCTGACGTTGCGGAATCGGCGCGGGCGCCGTGGTGGTGGTTCAGAACACGAATGCCGCGTCGCGCTGCGGGGCCGACGGTGCGGGCTCTTGTTGGGCAGTGGCCGGCGTCGCGGCCTACGTGATCATGATCGGCGAGGTGCGCACGCGCGAAGGCATGGACCACGCCATCGCCTTCGCCGAAACCGGCCACCTC
>NZ_BAAGAB020000054.1:0-18495 GCF_047159895.1 Lysobacter xanthus | reverse complement strand
CTCCAGCTGCCCGACGGCGGGACCCGCCAGCGTCAGCACCGGTGGATCACGGCGCCCACGGGTCGGGGTCGCGCAGCAGCGGCTGCAGGTCGCGCGGGACCGCCACGCGCGGATGCGCCGCGACGAAGCGCGCGAGGCTCGTGCGCGCGTCGTCGAGATCGCCGCGGTCGCGCCGCTCGCGGATGCGCTGGAGCCAGGCCGCGCGCGACAGTCGGCTGTCGCTGGCGAGGTCGGGCAGGGGGTCCGCGGCGGCGCGCTCGCTGCGGACGCGCGATCCGGTCACCGTCACCCGCTGGAGGTCGGCCTGCGGCGCCGGCGCCGCGATGTTGAGTGCGCGGGGCTCCGGCGGTGGCGGGGGCGGCGCGGCGGCCACGGGCGCGGCCGCGGGCAGCGCCTCGTCGAGCAGGGGCGGATGGGCCTCGGCGGGAGACGCCGCGGTATGTCGCTGGGGCGCCGCCTTCGCCACCACGGGGCCGCCGCCCGCGGCGGGCGCCGCCTTGCGCGCGGCGGCGGGCGGGGACGCGGCATCCGACGCCGCAGCGGCGTCGGCCGTCGGCGTGGCCGCACGCGGCACCGTCTCGACCTGGACGACCACGTCCGATTCGACGCCGGCGCGGCCCGAGCCCGAATGCTCGCCCGCGATCGGCGCGCGGCCGAGGTCGAACATGGGTCGCATCTGCCACGCCAGGCCGACCGCGGCGACCAGCACCGCGGCCGCGCCGAAGGCAGTCGGCCACTGGCGCGCGCGCGGACGCGGCGCCGCGGCGGTGCGTGCGGCCGCCAGGATCCGGGCGTCGAGCGCCGCCGACGGGCCCGCCGAGGCATCGAGCCGCGCGAGGCGCACGGCGAGCTCGCGCTCCTCGGCGGAGAGCGCGTCGTGCGGCGGCTGGGGCTGTCGGACGGTCATGGGGTCAGTCTCGCGCGCAGCTTGTCCATCGCGTATCGAAGGCGCGACTTGACGGTTTCGCGGCCGGTACCGGTGATCTCTCCGATCTGCTCGAGCGTCAGCTCCTGCTCGAGCCTGAGCAGCAGCACTTCGCGCTGCTCGTCGGGCAATTCGTCCAGCGCCATCCTGAGACGGCGGCGTTCCTCGAAATCACTCAACGTCCGTTCGGGCGTTCCGGGGTCGGCGACCGCCTCGATCCGCGCTTCGGCATCGACCGGGGCGGCCGGCCGGTGGCGCGCGGCGCGCCAGTGGTCCGCCAGGCGATTGTGGGCGATGCGGTAGAGCCAGGTGCTGAACATGGCATCCGGGCGCCAGCCGTCGCGGGCGGTGATGACGCGCTGCCAGACGTCCTGGACGATCTCGTCGGTGAGCGCGGGATCCCGCAGCTGGCGCAGGACGAACCGGTAGAGCGGCGCCTTGTGGCGGCCGTACAGCTGCTCGAAGGCGCGGACGTCCCCGCCGGCCCAGGCCCGCATCAGCTCGTCGTCGGTGGAAGCGGCCGGTCCATTCACCCGCGGCAGGGTACGGGCGGTGCCGCCCGCGGTACAGCCCTGGGGCCGCCCTCTTCAAACAGGGCGTCGATCACGTATTCTCGGATCGACCCGCTGCGGCGGGCGGGGGCCCGTCGTTCGACGGCGGGCACGACGGCGGCCCAGCCCGCCATGGCGGAGGCGTCGGTGTTGCGGAAGCCCGATCCTGCAGGCAGTGCGATCCGGCGCGCCCGGCGGCGCGACCTCGTCGCCGCTCTGGAAGCCGGACTGCCGCTCGAGGCGCGTGTCGCCGCCGGTTGGCGCGATCGCGACGGCAGCATCGCCTGGGCCGCCAGCGACGACGACGACGGCCTGCACGACGCGCTGGCCGCCGCGCTCGCCGGCGACCCCGTGGACGAACCGCTGGTCGAGGCCTGGCCGCTCCCCGGCGGTCTGCGTGGTGCGCTGGTCGCGCGTTTCTCCGGTGAGCTCGACGCCGACCTGCGCATGACGTGGTGCGAGATGGCGCGCGCGCTGCTCGTCGCGCACATCGACACCGAACGCGTTCGCCAGCGCGCCGACTCGCTCGAGAAATCCGAACGCCTGCAGCAGGCGCTGTTCGAGATCGCGCACCTCGCGGGTTCCGGCATCGAGCTGTCCGCGATGCTGCGGATGGTGCACCACGTGATTGGCGGCCTGATGTACGCCGCGAACTTCTACATCGTGCTCTACGACGACGAGCGCGAAACCGTCCGGTTCCTGTATTTCCTCGACGAGCGCGACGACTGGATCGCGGAGCCCGAGCGCGAGATCACCGCGCAGGAGATGCCCAACAGCCTGACGCTCGCGATGCTGCGGCACGGCGAGCCCGTGCGCGGCTCGTCGCAGGACGTGCGCGACCAGCTCGGCGTCACGCGCGATCCCTCGCACGGCCCGGACAGCGAGGACTGGCTGGGCGTGCCGATGCGCCGCGAGGACCGCGTCTGCGGCGCGATCGTGGTGCAGAGCTACGACCGCGCGAACGTCTACGGCGAGGAGGAGCGTGCGCTGCTCGCCTTCGTCGCCCAGCACATCCTCACGGCGCTCGAGCGACACACCGCGCGCGAGGAGCTCGAGCATCGCGTGCGCGTCCGCACCCAGGCGCTGGAGCGGCTGAACGAGGAACTCCAGGCGGAGATCGACGAGCGGCAGCGCGCGGAAAAGCTGCAGAGTGCGCTGTTCCGCATCGCCGAGCTGTCGATGAGCGCGCCGTCGCTCGACGATTTCTACCGCGAAGTACACGGCATCGTCGGCGAGCTGCTGTACGCGCGGAATTTCTACATCGCCATGATTTCCGACGATGGCGAGCGGCTCGAGTTCCCGTATTCCATCGACGAGCGCGACGGCCGTCGTGCCTCGCGACCGCTCGGCTTCGGCCTGACCGAATACGTGCTGACGCGGCGGCGCCCGCTGCTCGTCGGCCGCCCGGAAATCGAACAGCTGGCGCGCGACGGGGAGCTCATCAGCCGCGGCGCGCTCGCCTGCTGCTGGCTCGGCGTGCCGCTGTGGCGCGACGACCAGGCGGTCGGCGTGATCGCCGTCCAGAGCTATGCGCCCGAGATCACGTTCACCCGGCGCGACCACGAGCTGCTCACCTTCGTCGCGCACCACATCGGCATCGGGCTGGAGCGCAAGCGCGCGCAGGACGCGCTGATGCTCGCGCACGTCGAGCTGGAAGGCCGCGTGGAATCGCGCACGCGCGAGCTGGCACGCGCCAATCGCGAGCTTGTCGCGCAGATCGGCGAGCGCCTGCGCGCCGAGCAGCGCCTCACGCACCAGGCCCGGCACGACGCGCTCACCGGGCTGCCGAACCGCGCGCACCTGGTGGACTGCCTCGGCGAAGCGATCGAGAGCACGCAGGGCACGCCGATGCGCCTGTTCGCGGTGCTCTACCTCGACCTCGACCGCTTCAAGCTGGTCAACGACAGTGCGGGCCACTCCGCCGGCGACGAGCTGTTGATGGAAGCCTCGCGCCGCATCGCGTCCTGCGTGCGCCCCGGCGACACCGTGGCGCGGCTCGGCGGCGACGAGTTCGCGGTGCTCGTGCACGAGCTCGACGGCGTCGGCACGTGCGAGCGGCTCGCGGCGCGCATCCTCGAGGTGCTCGGCAAGCCGTGGTGGGTGGCCGGACGCGAGGTCTTCCCGTCGGCCAGCATCGGCATCGCGTTGTGGCATCCGCGTTACCGCAGCGGTCCCGAGCTGCTGCGCGACGCCGACGCCGCGATGTACCGCGCAAAGGCGGCCGGCCGCGGGCGCTGGGCGACGTTCGACGAGGCGATGCGCGAGGAGGCGATGCGCATCCTCGACCTCGAAGCCGACCTGCGCCGCGCCATCAACGGCGACGGCTTCGTCGCCTTCTACCAGCCGATCGTGCGGCTCGGCGATCGCAGCATCGTCGGCCATGAAGCACTGCTGCGCTGGAGCCATTCGAGCAGCGGGCTGCTGACGCCGGCGTCGTTCGTCAACGTCGGCGAGAACAGTTCGCTGATCGAGGAGGTCGACTGGCTCGTGTATGCGCAGGTGGCCGACCGCATCGCCCACACGCCGGCCGACGCCGGCTACATCTCGGTCAACGTCTCGCCGCGGCACTTCCGCGATGCCGCGTTCGCCGATCGCTTGCTCCGCCTGCTCGACAAGGCAGGTGCGGACCCGCGGCGACTGCGCATCGAGATCACCGAAGTCGCGCTGCTCGACGAGGCGCCGCGCGTGCTCAACATGCTCAACCACCTCCGCGGCCACGGCATCCTCGCGCAGCTCGACGACTTCGGTACCGGCTTTTCCGCGCTGTCCTACCTGCACCGCTTCCCGATCGAGTGCCTGAAGATCGACCAGAGCTTCATCGCCGGGCTCGGGAGCGAGACGCGCGTGGAGAGCGAGGCCGTCGTCCGGGCGATCCAGGCTCTGGCGGGCTCGCTCGGCATCCACACGGTGGCCGAGGGCATCGAGAACGTGCACCAGCAGCGCGTCGTGCGCGAACTCGGCTGCACGCTCGGGCAGGGCTACTACTACGGCCGGCCGCTCCCGGAGCTCGTCACCGGCCCCTGCGTGATGCAGGTCGTCGCCGGCTGATCAGGGCGGGTCGCGCAGCACCAGCAGGCGCACCTCGGTCATCTCGGCGATGGTGGACGCAATGCCCTCGCGACCGACGCCCGAATCCTTGACGCCCCCATAGGGCATGTTGTCGACGCGTACGCTCGGCACGTCGCCGACCACGACGCCGCCGACCTCGAGGCGGTCCCACGCGCGCATCGCATGGTCGAGCCGGGCGGTGAACACGCCGCACTGCAGGCCGTAGCGCGAGTCGTTGGCGCGGGCGATGGCAGCATCAAAGTCGTCGACGGTCTCGATGATCGCGACGGGACCGAAGGCTTCCTCGCGGTACAGGCGCGAATCGCGCGGCACGTCCGCCAGCAGCCACGGCCGCAGCATCGTGCCGTCGCGGCCGCCCTCCGCGAGCACCCGCGCGCCGCCTGCACGTGCCTCGTCGACCCAGTCGGAGATGCGACGCGCGGAGGCCTCGTCGATGACCGGACCGATGTCCGTCGATTCGTCGTGCGGATCGCCGCAGCGCAGCGCGCGCACCGCGTCGGCGAGCGTCGTCGACAGCCGTGGGGCGATCGAGGCGTGCGCGATGATGCGCTGCACGCTGATGCAGCTCTGCCCGCTCTGGTAATACGCGCCGAACACGAGGCGGCGGACGAGGTGCTCGAACGGAACGCCCGGGTCCTCGTCGACGATGCAGGCCGCGTTTCCGCCGAGCTCGAGCGCCACCTTCTTGCGCCCCGCCCGGGCACGCAGATCCCAGCCGACCGGTCCGCCGGTGAAGCTCAGGAACGCGATCCGGGGGTCCTCGATGAGCGGGGCGGAGGTGGCGGTGTCGCAGACGACGACCGACCATGTCGCGCGCGGAAGGTCGGTCTCCGCGAGGATCTCGCCGATCAGCAGCGCACCCAGCGGCGTGCGCTCGGAGGGCTTGAGGACGAAGGGGCATCCGGCCGCGATGGCCGGGGCGACCTTGTGCGCGACCAGGTTGAGCGGAAAGTTGAACGGTGTGATGAGGCTGCAGGCGCCGATCGGCACGCGGCGCGTCATGCCGCGGAAGCCACGCGCGCGCGGCGAGACCTGCAGCTCCAGCACGTCGCCACCGATGCGCGTGGCTTCGCCGGCCGCGATGCGGAACGTGTCGACCAGCCGGTCGACCTCGCCGCGCGAATCGCGGATCGGCTTGCCCGCTTCCGTGCACAGCAGCTCGGCCAGCTCGTCGCGGCGTTCGCCGAAGCGGCGCACGCAGTGTTCGAGGACGTCACGCCGGGCATCCGGCGGGAAGGCTGCCATGACACCGCGGGCGGAATGCGCGGATGCGATGGCCCGCTCGACCTCGGCCGCACCGGCGCGCGCCACGCGCGCGGCGACCGTGCCGCGGTACTTGTCGGCGACGTCGAGCCAGTCGCCGGTCGTGACCGCTTCGCCTGCGATGTAGAGCGGATGCTGCGGAACGGACATGCGAGCTTCCATCAACCCCGGGGAATGCGGTCCTCGACGCGCAGGCGCAGGTCGCCGTCGCCGACGCGCGCGTTGACCGCATCGCCGCTCGCGACGTCGTCGGTGCGACGCACGATGGCGCCGTCGTCGCGCCGAAGGATGCTGTAGCCGCGGGCGACGGTGGCGAGCGGGCTGACCGTCTCGAGCGAGCGCGCGAGGCCGCGCAGGCGCAGCGCTTCGTGCGCGAGCCGGCGCGCGATCGCCGCCTGCGGGCGGTGCGCGATCGCCGCCACGCGCTCGCGCATGCGGGCCACGCGTCGCTCCGGATGACGCGCGCGCAGCACCGCTTCCGCGTGTCGCAGCCGTGCACGCTCGCGATCGAGCCGGCGTTGCCAGGCCGTCTCCAGTCGGCGGAAGGCCTCGGCCTGGCGCCGGCAGAGCATCTGCACGTAGGCCTGTGGACGCAGCGAATTGAGCTTCAGTGCGGCGCGGTCGGTGCGCTGCATCGCATCGCGCAGGGTCTGCGTCTGCCGCGCGTGCAGCCGGCGTTGCAGGGCGCCGACATGGCGCGCGAGGTCGTCGAGGTTCGGGACCAGCAGTTCGGCGGCCACCGACGGTGTGGGCGCGCGGCGGTCGGAGGCGAACTCCGCGAGGCAGAAATCCGTCTCGTGGCCGACCGCGCAGATCACCGGCACCGGACTCGCGGCCACCGCGCGCGCGACGCTCTCCTCGTTGAACGACCACAGGTCCTCGAGCGAGCCGCCGCCGCGCGTCAGCATCAGCACGTCGTAGCGGCCGCTCGCGCCAGCACGCTGCAGCATGTCGACGATCTGCGGGGCGGAGCCCGCACCCTGCACCTGCACCGGCAGGACCTCGACCTCCACCAGCGGGAAGCGCCGCGCGAGCACGCTCAGCACGTCACGGATCGCGGCGCCGCTCGGCGAGGTGACGACGCCGATGCGCGCCGGGAAGGCCGGCAGGGGGCGCTTGCGCTCGGCGTCGAACAGGCCTTCGGCCGCGAGGCGTGCCTTGAGCTCGTCGAATGCGCGCCGCAGCGCGCCTTCGCCGCCTTCCTCCATGTGGTCGAGCACGAGCTGGTACTCGCCGCGCGCCTCGTACAGGGTCAGGCGGCCGCGCCCGAGCACGCGCAGGCCCTCGCGGGGCTGGAAGCGCAGCCAGCTGCTCTTGGGCTTGAACATCGCGCAGCGGATCTGGGCGCGCGCGTCCTTGATCGTGAAGTAGAGGTGGCCCGAGGCCGGGCGCGAGACGTTGCCGAGCTCGCCCTCGACCCAGACGGAGCCGAAGGCGCCTTCCAGCATGTCGCGGGCCAGCGTGTTGAGCTGGCTCGGAGTGAAGACGTCGCGGGCGGGTTCGGCCGTCATGGGGCGCGTACGGTAACGCACCGGGCGCGACGGCGGCGGAAACGCGCGGGGTTCAGAAGCGGGGCGGGGCGCTGCCCTACAATTCGGCCATGAACGCCGCCTTCTCCGCGCCGCCGCCCTCCGCCGACGACCGCTTCGGGCCGCTCGCCCGCCACCTCACCCGCGAGGTCGTGATCGGCGGCGTGCGCGTCGGTGGCGGTGCCCCGGTGGTGGTGCAGTCGATGACCAACACCGATACCGCGGACGTGCAGTCGACCGCGAAGCAGGTGGCCGACCTGTGGCGCGCGGGCTCCGAGCTCGTGCGGCTGACGGTCAACACGGCCGAGGCGGCCGCGGCGGTCCCGCGCATCCGCGACCGGCTCGCCATGATGGGCGTGGAGGTGCCGCTGATCGGCGACTTCCACTACAACGGCCACCAGCTGCTTGCCGGCGAGCCGGCCTGCGCGGAGGCGCTCGCGAAGTACCGCATCAATCCGGGCAACGTCGGCTTCGGCAAGAAGCGCGACACGCAGTTCGCGCAGCTCATCGAGTTCGCCATCCGCTACGGCAAGCCGGTGCGCATCGGCGCCAACTGGGGCTCGCTCGACCAGTCGCTCGCGGCCACGCTGATGGACGAGAACGCGCAGCGGGCCGTGCCGTGGGAAGCGGGCCGCGTGCTGCGCGAGGCGCTGATCCGCAGTGCGCTCGACTCCGCCGCGCGTGCCGAGGAACTCGGTCTGCCGCGCGAGCGCATCGTGCTCAGCGCGAAGGTCAGCGGCGTGCAGGAACTGGTCGCCGTCTATCGCGAGCTCGCGATCCGCGGCGACTACGCGCTGCACCTCGGCCTCACCGAGGCCGGCATCGGCAGCAAGGGCATCGTGGCCTCCAGCGCCGCGCTCGCCGTGCTGCTGCAGGAAGGCATCGGCGACACCATCCGCATCTCGCTGACGCCCGAACCCGGCCAGTCGCGCACGAACGAAGTGGTGGTCGCGCAGGAACTGCTGCAGACGATGGGCCTGCGCGCGTTCACGCCGATGGTCACCGCCTGCCCGGGCTGCGGTCGGACCACCAGCACGTTTTTCCAGGAACTCGCGCAGAAGGTGCAGTCGCACGTGCGCGAGAAGATGCCCGAATGGAAGATCACCCATCCCGGCGCGGAAAACCTGACGCTCGCGGTGATGGGCTGTGTCGTGAACGGGCCGGGCGAATCGCGCCACGCCAACATCGGCATCTCGCTGCCCGGCATCGGCGAGGCACCCTCGGCGCCGGTGTTCGAGGACGGCGAAAAGACCGTGACGCTGCGCGGCGAGCGCATCGCCGACGAATTCCTCGGGATCATCGACCGCTACGTCGATCGGCGCTATGGCGCCCACGCCGGCTGACGGCGCGGGCCGCGCGATCGACGCGGCCGCGACGCAGGCGCGCGTCGGCACGACGGTCCTGCGGCGTTACGGCCTGCGGCTGCTGCTGGTCTTCCTGGCCGTCGCGCTCCCCCTGTGGGGCTTCGGCGAGCTGGCGGAGGACGTGGCCGAGGGCGAGCCGTTCTTCTTCGACGTGCCGCTGCTCGAAGGCCTGCATGCGATGGCCGGGCCGGGTCTGGACCGCCTCTTCCTCGCACTGTCGGCGGTGGGCTACTCCGGGGGCGTGGTGCCGGCGGACATCGTGCTCGTCGCCGCGCTCGCATGGCGCCGGCATCCGCGCAGCGCGACGTTCGCGGCGGTCGCGCTCGGCGGCTCTGCGCTGCTGAACGTCGCCGCCAAGCACGTGTTCGGCCGCGCGCGGCCCGCGCTCTGGCTCTCGATCGCGCCCGAGTCGACCTACAGCTTTCCCAGCGGCCATGCGATGGGCTCGGCCACGCTCGCCTGCGTTCTCGCCTGCCTCGCATGGCGCACGCAGTGGCGCGTGCCGGTGATCGTGCTCGGCGCGCTCTTCGTCGTGGGCGTCGGTGCCTCGCGGGTTTACCTCGGCGTGCACTATCCCTCGGACGTGCTGGCCGGCTGGAGCGCGGCGGTGGCGTGGACGCTGGCGGTGCGCTTCATCGCCTTCCGGCGCGGTCTGGTCACGGGCTCGACGCGCGTCTGATCACTCGGCCGGTCGGGCCGCCTCGACGGGTGCGGTACTGGCCGCACGACGCGCCAGCTGCGCCTCGCGATGCGCGATGTAGGCATTGGCGCCGAAGATCACCAGCGCGCCCGCGACGGTGTAACGGTCCACCTTCTCGTCGAACAGGAAGTAGGCCGCGGCGCTCACCACTGGCAGCTGCATGAAGCTGATCGGCGTGAGCGCGGAGACGTCGCCGATCTTGAGCGCGCGCGTCCACAGCATGTGCCCGCTGGTGCCCATCAGGCCCGCCGCGGCCACCCACGCCCACGCCCAGCCCTGCGGCCACGTCCAGACGGCGAGTGCGGGCACCAGCGACATCGGCACCCACAGCATCGTCGTCCACAGCACGATGCGGTCGGCCGGCTCGGTGGCCGAGAGCTGCTTGATCTGGATGGAGACGATGCCGCTCAGCACGGCTGCGGCCAGCGCCACGAGCGAGGCGAAACTGAAGCCGGCCGTGCCGGGTCGCACGATCACGATGACGCCGATGAAGCCGACCAGCACCGCGAGCCAGCGCCGCAACCGCACCTGCTCGCCGAGGAACCACACCGCCAGCACGGTGACGAACAGCGGCGTGGAATACGTGAGGGCGATCGACTGCGAGAGCGGCAGGTGCGCGATCGCCCAGAAGCTCGCGAGCATCGAGCCGATGCCGATCACGCAGCGCACCACGTAGCGGGGCAGCTGCGTGGTGCGCAGCAGCCCCGGCCCGTGGCGCACGAGAAGCGGCAGTGCGGCCACCACGCCGAACAGGTTGCGGAAGAAGGCGATCTCGAACGCGTGCAGCGAGGACGAGGCGAGCCGGATCGCGACCGCCATCAGGCCGAAGAAGACCGTGCTCGCCAGCATCAGCAGCGCGGCGCGCATCACGGTGGAATGGGGCGGGGCGGGGCTGCTCATGGCGCGCAAGGATGGCCGAACGCGGTCCGGGCGGCGTGAGACCGGCGCTGCAGGTTCCGCGACGTGCGCAGCGGAACCGCGCGGCCGGTCGCCGCCGTCACGCCGCCCAGCTCGCGCCGATCAGGCGGGGCTCGGGCTCGAGCGCGACGCCGTAGGCCGCCTCGACGCGCGCGGCGACGTGCCGTGCGATGCGCAGCAGGTCCGCGCCGGTCGCGCCGCCGTGGTTGACCAGGACCAGCGCATGCGCATCGGAGACGCCTGCATCGCCGTCGCGATAGCCGCGCAGGCCGAGGCTGTCGATCAGCCAGGCCGCCGAGAGCTTGCGTCGATCGTCGCCCGCGGCGAACACCGGCAGCCGTGGATGCGATTCGGCCAGCGCAGTGGCCTGCGCCGCCGGCACGATGGGATTCTTGAAGAAGCTGCCGGCATTGCCGACCACCGCTGGGTCCGGCAGCTTGCGGCGGCGGATGGCGATCACGGCGTCCGCCACGTCGCGCACGGTGGGCGTCGCGATGCCGCGCGCGGCCAGCTCGTCGGCGATGCCGGCGTACGCCAGCTCGGGCGCGCCGTCGCGACGCAGCAGGAACTCCACGGCGGTCACCACGTAACGGCCCGGCGCGTGCTTGAAGACGCTGTCGCGGTAGGCGAAGGCGCAGGCGTCGCGGCCCAGCCGGAGGTGCAGGCCCGTCTCCGGCTCGAAGACATGCACGGCGTCGATCCGCTCGCCGACTTCCACGCCGTAGGCGCCGATGTTCTGGATCGGCGAGGCACCGACGGTGCCGGGGATCAGCGCGAGGTTCTCCAGCCCGGCGAGCCCGTCGTCCAGCGTGCGCATCACGAAGGCATGCCAGTCGACGCCGGCGTCCGCGAGCACGCGCGTCCCGCGGTCGTCCTCGCCGAGAACGCGTACCTCGCGGCCCGTCAGGCGCAGCAGGGGGGCGCCCGGCGCGTCGACGAAGAGCATGTTGCTGCCGCCGCCGAGCACGATGGGCGCATTCCCGGCGAGCGGTGCCGCAGCGAACGCATCGGCGAGACGCGACGCGTCGGCGACGTCGACCAGCCACGGGGCGCGCGCGGCGATGCCGAACGTGTTGAGCGGGCGGAGGTCGGCATCGCGGGTGATGCGCACGCCGGGGATCGCGTCGGTCATGCCGGCGGCACGTGCCCGCGGCTCGGGGCTTCCTTGCGCCGGCGGATGGCGGCGACGCATTCGGGAATGAGCGAAGGGCCGCGATAGATGAAGCCGGTGTAGCACTGCACGAGGCTGGCGCCGGCGGCCATCTTCGCCACCGCGTCCGCGCCGGAGAGGATGCCGCCCACGCCGATCAGCGGAATCGATTCCGGCATGCGTGTGCGCAGGCGCCGCAGCACGTAGGTCGACTGCGCCATCACCGGTGCGCCGGACAGGCCGCCCGGCTCGTCGGCGTGCGGCGAGTCCTCCACGCCTTCGCGCGAGATCGTCGTATTGGTGGCGATCACGCCGTCCACCTGCAGGTCCGCCAGCACGCGCGCCGCGGCCTCGATGTCGTCGTCCGACAGGTCCGGTGCCACCTTGACCAGCATCGGCACGCGCTTGCCGTTGAGGGCACCGAAGCGCTCCTGTGCCTCGCGCAGCGTGCCGATCAGGCGCCGCAGCTGCTGTTCCTCCTGCAACTCGCGCAGGCCCGCGGTGTTCGGCGAGGAGATGTTGACGGTGATGTAGTCGGCGAGCGGATACACGCGCTCGAGGCAGTGCAGGTAGTCGTCCTGCGCGGACTCGTTGGGCGTGTCCTTGTTCTTGCCGATGTTGATGCCGAGGATCCCGCGCCGGTGCCGGACCCGTTCGACGTTCCGCACCAGCGCATCGACGCCCAGGTTGTTGAAGCCGAGCCGGTTGATCACCGCGCGATGCTGGGGCAATCGGAACATGCGCGGCTTCGGATTGCCGGCCTGCGGGCGAGGGGTCACCGTGCCGACTTCGACGAAGCCGAAGCCGAGGCCGAACAGCGCGTCGATGTGCGCGCCGTTCTTGTCGAGCCCCGCCGCGAGGCCGACGGGGTTGGGAAAGTCGAGCCCGAAGACCTGGACCGGGAACGGGGACGGCTCGGGCAGACGCGCCACCAGCCCGAGCAGGCCCGCGCGCTCGAGCGCGTCGAGCCCGCGCAGGCCGAGGCCGTGCGCGGACTCCGCGTCGAGCGAGAACAGCAGCGGGCGCAGCAGGCCGTACACGTCAGTGCGCGCCGGACAGCCCGATGGCGAGCAGCGCCGCGGCGAAGCCGCCGAACAGCAGGATCGCGCCGATGACCAGCAGGATCGCCACGGCGAGGTGCACATAGCCGAGCGCCAGGCCGGCGATCGCGAGGCCGTCGCCGGCCAGCGCACCGCGGCTGGCGCGGATGTCGCGGCGCGCGAGGTGGCCGCAGACGATCGCACCGATGCTGCCGATGAAGGGCAGCACGACCCAGGCGGCGATGCCGAGCACGAGGCTCCAGATCGCCAGGAGGCTGGTGGGCGCGACGGACGCGGCCGTCGGGGGCGGAAGGCTGTTCATGGTCAGAGGTCGAACTTGATGCCCTGCGCGAGCGGCATGGAGTCGGAGTAGTTGATCGTATTCGTCTGCCGGCGCATGTAGGCCTTCCAGGCGTCCGAACCCGACTCGCGGCCGCCACCGGTTTCCTTCTCGCCGCCGAACGCGCCGCCGATCTCGGCACCCGAGGTGCCGATGTTGACGTTGGCGATGCCGCAATCGGAGCCCCAGGCCGACAGGAACTGCTCGGCGGCCTTGAGGTTCGTGGTGAAGATCGACGACGACAGGCCCTGCGGCACGTCGTTCTGCAGCTCGATCGCCTCGTCCAGCGTCGAGTACTTCATGACGTAGAGGATCGGCGCGAACGTCTCGTGCTGGACGATGTCGGCGTCGTTGGTGAGGCCGGTGACGATCGCGGGCAACACGAAGTTGCCCGGGCGGTCGATGGCGCTGCCGCCGCTGGCGATCGTGCCGCCCGCCGCCTTCGCCGCCTCGATCGCGTCGAGGTAGGCCTGCACGCCGTCGCGGCTGTTGAGCGGGCCCATCAGGTTCGCCGGGTCGGTCGGATCGCCGATCTTGCCTTCGACCTGCTTGTAGGCGGTGACCAGCTTGGCGAGCACGTCGTCGTAGATCGACTCGTGCACGAAGAGGCGGCGGGTCGTGGTGCAGCGCTGGCCGGCGGTGCCGACCGCGCCGAACACGATCGCCGGGATCGCGAGCTTCAGGTCGGCGGACGGGTCGACGATGATCGCGTTGTTGCCGCCGAGCTCGAGCAGCGAGCGGCCCATGCGGCGCGCGACGCGCTCGCCGACCATGCGGCCGACGCGCGTGGAACCGGTGAACGAGATCAGCCCGACGCGCTTGTCGTCGACGAAGGCCTGCGCGAGGTCCGCGCCGGCGTCGTTGAACAGGAAGAAGATGTCCGGGAATCCGCCGGCCTTCAGCGCGGCATTGCAGATCTTCATCGAGGCGATCGCGGAGAGCGGCGTCTTCGGCGACGGCTTCCAGATCGAGATGTCGCCGCACACGGCCGCGACGAACGAGTTCCAGGCCCACACCGCGACCGGGAAGTTGAACGCGGAGATGATCCCGACGAGGCCGATCGGATGCCACTGCTCGTACATCCGGTGGCCCGGGCGCTCGGAATGCATCGTGAGGCCGTACAGCTGGCGCGACAGGCCGACCGAGAAGTCGCCGATGTCGATCATCTCCTGCACTTCGCCGTC
Source organism: Lysobacter xanthus (assembly GCF_047159895.1). Classification (NCBI taxonomy): domain Bacteria; kingdom Pseudomonadati; phylum Pseudomonadota; class Gammaproteobacteria; order Lysobacterales; family Lysobacteraceae; genus Lysobacter; species Lysobacter xanthus. The sequence continues at coordinate 4,462 of NZ_BAAGAB020000054.1, read as the reverse complement.
GCCCTCGGCCTTCGACTTGCCCATCTCCAGAGCGACGAGCGTGCCGAGCGCATCCTTGTGCGTGCGCAGCGCCTCGGCGCAGAGGCGGATCGCCTCGCCGCGGCGCGGGGCCGGGATCGTGCGCCAGACCTTGAACGCGGCCTGCGCGCGCTCGACGATCGTGTCGTAGTCGTCCTGCGAGGACGCCTGCACGCGGGCGAGGACCGCGCCGTCGGTCGGGCTGATCGACTCGATGACACCGGCATCGCGGGTCTGCGACCACTGGCCGTTGCCGAGGTAGGTGCCGGATTCGAGCTCGGTCAGGCCGAGGGCGGTGAGGACGGGGTGGGTCATCGCGGTGCTCCAGGAGTCGGCCGGAGCCTGCGACCGGTCCCCGTCGCCCGGAAGGGCGCGGCGCGGTCGGCAAGCGGCTGCGGCGTGGCGGCAAAAGGTTGCATGGCGGCCCCGACACGATTCGAACGTGCGACCTTCCCCTTAGGAGGGGGACGCTCTATCCAGCTGAGCTACGGGGCCCCAAGCGGCGGATTTTCGCACGGACGCGGACCGTGCCGGTAATCACGTTCCGCGTCGACGACGCGACCGCTTGGCAGGAGCCCCGGGCTACCGCTACACTTCGCGCCCTATCGTGGGGCGGTAGCTCAGCTGGGAGAGCGTCGCGTTCGCATCGCGAAGGTCAGGGGTTCGATCCCCCTCCGCTCCACCACGATTTCGACGGCACCCTCGGGTGCCGTTTTTTTTGCCCCGTCAGCGGGCCAGCAGCGGCGCCAGCACGGGCTCGAGCTGCTCGCGGCGCCAGCCCGACAGCGTGTCGGGCCATTCGCCGGTGTCGAGCAGCGGCTCGAGGCCGCGGCGCGAGGCCAGCACCGCATCGGCGACGCCGAGCTCGGCGGCCTTGCGCGACACGGCGTCCTGCATCGCCTTGATCCGCGACTTGTCGCGACGCTCGGCGATCGTGGCATCCGGCGCACCGGCCTCGTCGGGGAGTGGCGTCGTCAGCGCGGTCCAGATCGCATCGACGAGCTTGCGCGGCCCCTTCGGATGCGCGCGCACCGTTTCGCCGACCGTGTCCACGGACGCTGGTTCATGACGCGCGAGCGCCGCCGCGAGCTCGTTGTCGAGCACCCAGCTCTTGGGCAGGTCCGCGACACGGGCGTGCTGGTCGCGCCAGCGCAGCAGCCGCAGCAGGCGCACCTGTGCGTCCCGGTCGAAGAACTGCGCGCTGCGCATCGAAAGATGCGGCCACGGGTCGGCCGCGTCCTCGACGGCGAGCGCGACGGTGCGGGCCATGTCCGCCTCGAGCCAGCCACGGCGCCCGAGGGCGTCGAGCTTCCCGACGAGCGCGTCGTGCATCTCGAACAGGTGCAGAACGTCGTCGGCCGCGTATTCGAGCTGCGACGCCGACAGCGGCCGGCGCATCCAGTCCGAACGCGTCTCGCCCTTTTCGAGCGCGACGCCCGTGATCTCGGCCACCAGCTTCTGGTAGCCGAGGCCCGCGCCGATCCCGGCGAGGGCGGCCGCCGCCTGGGTGTCGAACAGCGGCCGCGGCACTTCGCCGCAGGACTCGCGCAGGGCGATCAGGTCCTCGCTCGGGCTGTGCATGATCTTGAGCACCGCCGGGTCCGCGAGGATCGGCGCGAGTGCCTCGGTCACGCCGGGCACCAGCGGGTCGACGAGCAGGATCTCGATCCCGTCGTCCGTCGGCAGCGCGATCTGCACCAGCGCGAGTTTCGGCCAGTACGTGCGCTCGCGGATGAACTCGGTGTCCAGCCCGATGCGCGACGGCGGGGAGGCGAGGCGCGCGCGCAGCGCGTCGGGACGGTCGATCCAGTGGGCCACTGCGGTGCCGGGTTTGCGGGGGCGGGCGACAATAGCCTACTTTCCGTGGACCCGGCGGCAGCGACCGGAGCAGGAGGAGGCTTGCGCGCGAACGGCCCGTCGACGCCGGCGATCGTGCTGGTGCTGGCGTTCGCGCTGGTCGCGGGCGGCTGCCGCGGCGACCGCGAGGGCGACCGGGCGGGCACGCCGCGTGCCGCGCCCCGGGTGACCGTGGGCAGCGAGGACGAGCGGCTGCCCACGTGGCGTCCGCCGCACATCGACGTCACCGACAAGAATGCGTTGACGCTGGCCGGCCGCGCCGATGCCGCGCTCGCCGAGGGCCGCTTCGCCGACGACGCCGATTCGTCGCTGCCGATCTTCCTTGCCCTGCGCGACCACCCGCTAACCCGCACGCGCGCCGAAGCCGGCGTGGCGCATTCGATCGACGGGCTGCTCCTTCAGGCGCGAACCGCGCTCGGCGCGATCGACGTCGACCCCGACGCGCTCGCGCGGGTCCGACAGGCCACCGCCGTGCTGCGCGTGGTCGCACTGGAACGCGCGGACGTCGAGCGCTTCCTCCAGCAGGTCGATCGGGTCGAGGACGGCCAGCGCTTCAGCGAGCAGGGCGAGGCGGCGCTGGCCCGCGGCGAAGTCGGCGAGGCCGGTGGCGACGGCGCGATCGCGTGGTTCCGGCGCGCGATCGGGCTGCGTCGTACCGACGCCCGCGCGCGGCAGGGCCTCGCGGCCGCCGAGAGCGCGCTGATCCGTCGCGCCGAGGACGCCGCGGGCCGCGAGGACTACGCCGGCGCCACGCAATGGCTCGACGCCGCCGCGAAGGTGAGGCCGGACGCCGGCGTGGTCGCGGAGGCGCGGGCCCGCATCGCCTTCGAGCGCGCGGCACGCATCGGCGACCTGCGCGATGCCGGCGTCGCGGCCCTTGCACAGCCGCGGGGCATCGAGATCGCGCGTGGGCACCTCGCCCACATCCTGCGCATCGCGCCCCCGGCCGATCCCACGGCGGCGGAGCTGCGGCGCCGTATCGACTTCGCCGTGCACTACGGCCTGTTCGAGCCGGGTCAGCGCTTCACCGATGCCCTGCGCGACGGCGGGCGGGCGCCGGCCATGGTGGTCATCCCGCATGGCGACTTCACGATGGGCGCACCCGTCGGCGAGGCCGGTTCGACCGACGCCGAGCGTCCGCGGCGCCCGATCCTCTTCCAGCGCGGCCTGGCCGTGTCGGCCACCGAAGTGACGGTGGGGCAGTTCCGGCGCTTCGTCGACGCGACCGGCTACCGCGCGCGCTCGACGCGGCGGGGCTATTCGATGGTCTACGACCTGCGCAGCGGCAACTTCGTGCGCCGCGGCAACGTCGACTGGCGGGACGACTACCTCGGCCGCCCCGCCACCGACGACCTGCCCGTGGTGCACGTGAGCGCGAAGGATGCGGCCGCGTTCGCGCAATGGCTCGAAGAGCAGACGGGGCATCGCTACCGCCTGCCGAGCGAGGCGGAATTCGAGTACGCGCTGCGCGCGGGCAGCACCACGCGGTATCCGTGGGGCGACGGCGCGCCGCCGCCGGGCGCGGGAAACCTGACGGGCAGCGGCGACCGCTCGCCGTCCGGGCGCGCCTGGCAGAACGCGTTCCGCAACTACCTCGACGGCGCCTGGGGCCCGGCGCCGGTGGGGCGCTATCGCCCCGATCGATTCGGCCTTCACGACATGGCCGGCAATGTCGGCGAGTGGGTGGCGGATTGCTGGCATGCCAGCTACCGCCGCGCGCCGCGGGACCAGCGCGCCTGGTTCAACCCGAATTGCCGGCAACGTGTCACGCGCGGCGGTTCGTGGGCGGCGTCCCCGGACCAGGTGCGATCGGCCTGGCGCGTCGGCATGGATGCGGACACCACGAACGCGCGCATCGGCTTCCGGGTCGTGCGCGACCTCTAGCCGTCGGCACCACGGAGTTGAATCTCGATGCGCATCGATCCGTTAGGACAGGGTAGGGCCCGCTCGGGCCGCGGCTTCGGCCTCGGCGCGATCCGCTGGGTGGTGATGGCGGGTTTCGCGATCTATGCCGCGATCTCGTGGATGGGCAGCGCGCAGAAGGACCCGTACACCGGCGAGACGGCGCACTACGGGGCATCGACCGACGAGGAAGTGCAGCTCGGCGCGCAGGCCTTCGACCAGGTCGTCGGCGACGCGCAGTCGCAGAACGCGCTGCTGCCTGCGGACGCGGAGGTGAGCCGGCAGATCCGCGGCATCGCCGAGCGCCTGATCCAGCGCGTGCCCGACGTGACGCGCGAGCTCGCCGGCGCCAACGGCACCGAGGCGCCGGAGAACTACCGCAACTTCCAGTGGGACGTCGCCGTCATCCAGTCGGACGACGCGAATGCCTTCTGCCTGCCGGGAGGCAAGATGGCGGTGTATACCGGCCTGATTCCCGTCGCCCAGAACCAGGACGCGATGGCGGTGGTGATGGGGCACGAGATCGCGCATGCACTCCTGCGCCACGGCTCGCAGCGCATGGCGCAGCAGAAGCTGGTGCAGGCCGGACAGATGGCCGCCGGCATCGCGCTCGGCGGGATGGACCCGACGCAGCAGCGCGCGGTGATGGGCGCGCTCGGCGCCGGCGCGCAGTACGGGTTCATCC
>NZ_BAAGAB020000053.1:0-19294 GCF_047159895.1 Lysobacter xanthus | reverse complement strand
GTTCCTGCCGCACGGCTACGAAGGCCAGGGCCCCGAGCACAGCTCGGCGCGCCTCGAGCGTTACCTGCAGCTCTGCGCGCTGGACAACATGATCGTCTGCACGCCGACCACGCCGGCGCAGGCGTACCACATGATCCGCCGCCAGATGCTGATGCCGACGCGCAAGCCGCTCGTCGTCATGACGCCGAAGTCGCTGCTGCGCCACAAGCTCGCGGTGTCGTCGCTCGACGACCTCGCCTCGGGCGGCTTCCAGAAGCTCATCCCGGACACGACCAGCACGCCGAAGAAGGCCAAGCGCGTCGTGCTCTGCGGCGGCAAGGTCTATTACGACCTGCTGGAGGACATGCAGAAGCGCGGGGCGGACGACGTGGCCCTCGTGCGCGTCGAGCAGCTCTACCCCTTCCCGCGCACCGAGCTCAAGGCCGCGCTCGCCACGTATTCGGCGAAGGACGTGGTCTGGTGCCAGGAAGAGCCGATGAACCAGGGCGCGTGGTACCAGATCCGCCACCACCTGGTCGCCTGCCTGGGTGCGAAGCAGACGCTGCACTACGCCGGGCGCATGCGCTCGCCCTCGCCCGCTGCCGGCCATTTCGCCGACCACGTCCGCGAGCAGAACCAGCTGATCGCCGACGCGCTCGTCAATCCGCTCAACGGCGAGGTCTGCGAGGAGTAATCCCGCGCAGCCCTGCCCGCTCCCTTTTCGCCGTACCCATTTCCTCGAGGACGTTTTCCCGATGAGCACCGAAATCAAGGTTCCCGTGCTGCCCGAGTCGGTCTCCGACGCCACCATCGCCACCTGGCACAAGAAGCCCGGCGATGCGGTCAAGCGCGACGAGAACCTCGTGGACCTCGAGACCGACAAGGTCGTGCTCGAAGTGCCCTCGCCGGTCGACGGCGTGCTCAAGGAGATCCGCTACGAAACCGGCGCGACGGTCAACAGCGAACAGGTGATCGCGATCGTCGAAGCCGGCGCGACGGCATCCGCCGCGCCGCCGGTGTCGACGCCCGCGCAGGTCGTGGATGCCAAGAACGATGCCGCGACCACGAACGAGGCGCAGCCGGTCATGCCGAAGTCCGCCCCCCAGCAGCCGGCGCCCGGCGCGACGGCCGGGTCGTCCAACGCGCAGCTGCCGCCCGGCGCGCGCTTCGCCGCCGAGACGTCCGGTGTGAACGCCGGCGACGTGGCGGGCACGGGCCGCCGCGGCGCGGTGACGAAGGAAGACATCGTCAACTACGCGAAGTCCGGCGGCGCCGGCCAGGCCGCAGGCGGCGCGCGTCCGGAAGAGCGCGTGCCGATGACGCGCATGCGCGCGCGCATCGCCGAGCGCCTGATGCAGTCGAAGAACTCGATCGCGATGCTCACGTCCTTCAACGAGGTCAACCTCGCGAAGGTCATGGCGATGCGCTCGGAACTGCAGGACGACTTCGTCAAGGCGAACGGGATCAAGCTCGGCTTCATGAGCTTCTTCGCCAAGGCGGCCGCGAACGCGCTGCAGCGCCACCCGATCATCAACGCGTCGGTCGACGGCAATGACGTGATCTACCACGGCTATGCCGACATCTCGATCGCGGTGTCGACCGACAAGGGCCTGGTCACGCCGGTGCTGCGCAACGTCGAGCGCATGTCGTTCGCCGACATCGAGAAGGGTATCGCCGACTACGCCAAGAAGGCGCGCGACGGCAAGCTCGGCCTCGACGACCTGCAGGGCGGCACGTTCACGATCACCAACGGCGGCACGTTCGGCTCGCTGATGTCCACGCCGATCGTCAACCCGCCGCAGAGCGCGATCCTCGGCATGCACGCCATCAAGGAGCGCGCGATCGTCGAGAACGGCCAGGTGGTCGCCGCGCCGATGATGTACATCGCGCTGAGCTACGACCACCGCATCATCGACGGCAAGGACGCGGTGCTGTTCCTCGTCGACATCAAGAACCAGCTCGAGAACCCGCACCGCATGCTGCTGGGCATGTAATGCCCGATCGGCCCCGCCCTGCGCGGGGCCTTTTGCATCACGAACAAGGGAAATTTCTGAGATGAGCGAACAGCAGCAATTCGACGTTGTCGTGATCGGCGGCGGCCCCGCGGGCTACCACGCCGCCATCCGCGCCGCGCAGCTCGGCCTGAAGACCGCGTGCGTCGACGCCGCGCTGGGCAAGGACGGCAAGCCCGCACTCGGCGGCACCTGCCTGCGCGTGGGCTGCATCCCGTCCAAGGCGATGCTCGACTCGTCGCGCCAGTTCTGGAACATGCACCACATCTTCGCCGACCACGGCATCGCGTTCGACAACGCGAAGATGGACGTCGCGACGATGGTGGGCCGCAAGGACAAGATCGTGAAGCAGTTCACGGGCGGCATCGCAGCGCTGTTCAAGGCGAACAAGGTCGCGGCGTTCTACGGCTTCGGCCAGCTGCAGCCCGGCAACGTGGTGAGCGTCAAGCAGCACGACGGCAACACGGTCGAACTCAAGGGCACGAACGTCATCATCGCCGCGGGCTCCGATTCGATCGAGCTGCCCTTCGCGAAGTTCGGCGAGCACATCGTCGACAACGTCGGCGCGCTCGACTTCACCGAAGTGCCCAAGCGCCTCGGCGTGATCGGGGCCGGCGTGATCGGCCTCGAGCTGGGCAGCGTGTGGAACCGCCTCGGCGCCGAAGTGACCATCCTCGAAGGCATGCCGACGTTCCTCTCGGCCGCCGACGGCGAGGCGTCGAAGGTCGCCGCACGCGAGTTCAAGAAGCAGGGCCTCGACATCCGCCTCGGCTGCAAGGTGTCCAACACCGACGTGCAGGCCGACGGCGTGCATGTCGCCTACACGGACGCCTCGGGTGCCGCGCAGGAGATGGTCGTCGACAAGCTGCTGGTCGCGGTCGGCCGCCGCGCCGCCACGCGCGGCCTGCTGGCCGACGGCACGGGCGTGCAGCTCAACGAGCGCGGCCAGATCCAGGTGGACGAGCACTGCCACACCGGTGTCGATGGCGTCTGGGCCGTGGGCGACTGCGTGCGTGGGCCGATGCTCGCGCACAAGGGCTTCGAGGAAGGCATCGCGGTCGCCGAGCTGATCGCCGGCCTGCCCGGCCACGTCAACTTCGACACGATCCCGTGGGTGATCTACACCGAGCCGGAAATCGCCTGGGTCGGCAAGACCGAGGAGCAGCTGAAGGCCGAGGGCGTTCCGTACAAGGCGGGCAGCTTCCCGTTCGCGGCGGTGGGCCGTGCGGTCGCCATGGCCGAGCCGGCGGGCTTCGTGAAGGTGCTCGCGCATGCGGAGACCGACACCGTGCTGGGCATGCACCTGGTGGGCGCCAATGTGTCCGAGCTGGTGCACGAGGGCGTGCTGACGATGGAGTTCAAGGGCTCGGCCGACGACCTCGCGCGCATCTGCCATGCGCATCCGTCGCTCTCGGAAGCCGTGCACGATGCCGCGATGGCCGTGCACAAGCGCGCGATCCACAAGGCGAACTGATCCCTCAGCGGTTCGACCTCGAAGCCGCCGTCATCCTGCGATGATGGCGGCTTCGCCGTTTCCGGAACGAGCATGAACGACCTCGACGCCCAGCCCGTCCGCAACGTCTCCGACACCGCCCTCTGGGTCGCGATCTACCGCGCGATGGAGAGCGAGCGCGGCGACGCGCTGTTCCGCGACCCCTACGCACGCCGCCTGGGCGGCGAGCGCGGCGAAGCGATCGTGCGTGCCATGCCGAAGGGCCGCTCGATGGCCTGGCCCATGATCGTGCGCACGGCCGTGATGGACGAGATCGTCCTGCGCTGCGTTCGCGACGGCGCGCGCACCGTGCTCAACCTCGCCGCAGGCCTCGATGCGCGCCCCTACCGCCTCGACCTGCCCGCCGACCTGCGCTGGATGCACGTCGACCTGCCCGACATGCTCGGCTACTTCCGCGAGCACATGGCGGCGGAGACGCCGCGCTGCCGGCTGGATTTCCACGCGGCCGACCTCCGAGACGCAGAGGTGCGCCGCGCGCTGTTCGAGGATGCGGCCCGCGACGGCCCGGTTCTGGTGATCACCGAAGGCCTGCTGGTCTACCTCGAGCCCGACGACGTCGCCGGGCTCGCCCGCGACCTGCACGACGTCGCGCGCGCGCGCTGGTGGCTGAGCGACCTCGCCTCGCCCCTGCTGCTCGAACGCTTCACCAAGCACCTCGACAAGAACCTCGCGGCGGGCAACGCGCCCTTCCGTTTCGCACCCGCGGAGAGCACCGCGTTCTTCGCCCCGATGGGCTGGCGAGAGCGCGAATTCCGTTCCACGTGGGACGAGTCGATCCGCATCCGCCGTTCGGTTCCGGGCGCGCGGATCTGGGACTGGCTGTCCCGGCTCACACCCCGACGCTACGCCGCCGTCCGCAGGATGTCGGGCATCGTCCTGCTGGAGAACGAAAGCTGATGCGTGACCTGCGCGCCGTGTGCGTCTACTGCGGTTCCAATTCCGGCAACCGGCCGGTGTATGCCGAACGCGCCGCCGAGCTCGGCCGGCGACTCGCGCGCGAGGGCATCGCCGTGGTCTACGGCGGCGGCAACGTCGGGCTGATGGGCGTGGTCGCGGACGCCGCGCTGGACGCCGGCGGCGAGGTGATCGGCGTGATTCCCGAACAGCTCGTCAACTGGGAAGTCGCGCACCGCGGCGTGACGCGCCTCGAAGTCGTCGCCGACATGCACACGCGCAAGGCCCGGATGTTCGAGCTGTCGGACGCGTACGTGGCGCTCCCGGGCGGCTTCGGCACGCTCGACGAGATGTTCGAGATGCTCACCTGGCGCCAGCTGGGCCTCGGCGACCGGCCCTGCGCCTTCCTCGACGTGGACGGCTTCTGGTCGCCGCTGATGTCGATGCTCGATCGCATGGTCGCCGAACGCTTCCTGCATCCCGAGCAGCGCACCGACCTCTGGCACGGCGAGGACATCGACGCCCTGCTCGGCTGGATGCGGGACTACAAGCCGGCGCAGTCGGACAAATGGATGGACGAGAAGCGGCGGCGCGAAAACCGCTGAGCCGCACCAGGACACATGCCATGACGCAAGAACGCTTCCGCGCCTTCCGCATCCACAACGACGACGCCGGCTACCGCAGCGGCATCGAGCAGGTCTCGCTCGACGACCTCGCGCCGGGCGAGGTCGACATCCGCGTCGCCTACTCGTCGGTGAACTACAAGGACGCGCTCGCCGGCACCGGCCGCGGGAAGATCCTGCGACGCTTCCCCCTGGTCGGCGGCATCGACGTCGCGGGGCACGTGGTCGCGAGCCGCGACCCGCGCTTACGGGAAGGCGACGCGGTGCTGGCGACCGGCAGCGGACTGTCGGAGACGCGCGACGGCGGCTATTCCGAATTCGCGCGCCTCGAGGCCGCGTGGACGATCCGGCTGCCGACCGGCCTCGACCTGCGCGATTCGATGATCGTCGGCACGGCGGGCTTCACTGCCGCGCTCGCGCTGCATCGCATGCTCGAGAACGGCCAGCGGCCCGACCACGGCCCGCTTGCCGTCACCGGCGCGACCGGTGGCGTCGGCTCGCTCGCCGTCGACATCTTCTCGCGTGCCGGTTTCGACGTGCATGCGATCAGCGGCAAGGCCGACCAGGCGCCGTACCTGCGGAGCATCGGCGCGGCCGACGTGCTCGGCCGCGACGTGCTGTCGACCACCCGCCCCATGGAGACCGCGCGTTTCGGTGGCGGGCTCGACAACGTCGGCGGCGCGATGCTCGCCAGCCTGCTCGCGCAGACCGCGCCCTACGGCAACGTGGCGACGGCCGGGCTCGCGGCCTCGCACGATCTGCCGACGACCGTGATGCCCTTCATCATCCGCGGCGTGTCGCTGCTGGGCGTGGCCTCGGCCGGCACCGCGCGGGACGTCCGCGAACGCGTCTGGGAACGGCTGGCGTCGGACTGGAAGCCCGCGCACCTGGCCACGGTCTGCACCCGCGAGGTGGACTTGGACGGCCTGCCGTCGGTGTTCGAGGGCATGCTCGCCGGGGGTTCCTTCGGCCGGACCCTCGTGCGACTCTGAGCCTTGCCGGCCCGACGGGACGGCCCGTTAGAATCGCGTCAATTCCCGAGAGCACGCCATGGCCCGCATCCTGATCGTCGACGACTCGCCCTCCCAGCTGATGGGCATCCGCCGCCTCGTCGAGAAGCTCGGCCACGAGGCCCTGAGTGCGGAGGACGGCGCCGCGGGCGTCGAGGCCGCGAAGCGCGAGCTGCCCGACCTGATCCTGATGGACGTGGTGATGCCGAACCTCAACGGCTTCCAGGCCACGCGCGCGATCACGCGCGAGCCGACCACCAAGCACATTCCGATCGTGCTGGTGACGACGAAGGATCAGGATACGGACCGCGTCTGGGGCATGCGCCAGGGCGCGAAGGCGTACATCACCAAACCGTTCAACGACAACGACCTGGCCGAAGTCATCGGCCAGCTGATGCCGGGCTGAGACCGCTGCGCAGGACGCCGTGCGAGTTGCACGGCGATCGAGCGGTCAGGCGGTAGCGCCGCCCGCGAACGCGTCGCGCAGGGCCTCGTAGGCCTGGATCTGGCCGACGGACTGCGGCCGCGGCGCCGTCACTTCGAGCTCCACGATCTGGTCGCCCGCGGGCTCGCCCGGCAGGCCGCGACCGCGCAGCCGCAGCTTGCGTCCGGCTTCCGAGTTGGGCGGGATCTTCAGATCGACCGCACCACCCAGCGTGGGCACGCTGAGCGTTGCACCGAGCGCGGCCTCCCAGGGCGCGACCTGCAGCATGTGCACGATGTTGCGACCGTCGACCTCGAACCGCGGGTGCGCGGCGTATTCGACCTCCAGCAGCAGGTCGCCACCGTTGCTGCCCTGTCCGGCGAGCCGGATGACCTGCCCTTCGCGCACGCCCTTCGGAACCCGCACGTCCAGCGTCCGGCCGCCGACGCCGATCCGCACTGACCGGCCTTCGTAGACCGCCTCCAGCGGCACCGCCAGCTTCGCTCGCGTGTCGGTGCGCGGCATCGGGCCGCGGCCGGCCGCGGGCCCGGGGCCCGGTCGGCCGCCGCCCCGTCGCGCCTGTCCGAACAGGCTCTCGAAGAAGTCGCTGAACCCGCCGCCCGCGCCGCCGCCGGCGAAGATCTCGTCGAAATCCACGCCCCCGAAGTCGCCGAAGTCCTGCGGGCCGGGCTGCACGTCGTCGCCCGGCCGGTAGCCGCGCGAGCGCAACTGGTCGTAGGCCTTGCGCTTCGCCGGGTCGCGCAAGGCCTCGTAGGCCTCGTTCACCGCCTTGAAGCGCTCCTCGGCGTCGGCTTCCTTGCTGACGTCCGGGTGGTACTTGCGGGCCAGCCGCCGGTACGCGGTCTTGATCTCCGCGTCGCCCGCGCTGGGCTCGAGGCCGAGGATCCCGTAGTAGTCCTTGAACTGCATCCGACGCTCCGATCATGAAAACGGCCCGCGGGCGACGCCGGCGGGCCGTCAGTGTAGTTTCGCCCTGCACGCGGCGCCGCGACGCGGAGGGTCGCGGCGCGTCACGCCCTCAGTGGCCGGAAGTGACGTCCCCGCCGCGGGTGGCCCCGACCTGGATTCGTCGCGGCGTCGTCTCGGGACGCTTGGGGATGCTGATTTCCAGTACGCCGTCGCGGCCGTCGGCGGTCACCCGCTCGGGGTCGGCGCTGTCCGGCAGTGCGAAGCGACGGTGGAAACTGCCGTAGCGCCGCTCGACGCGCGAGTAGCGGCCTTCCTGCGTGTCGATGCGGCTCTTGCGCTCGCCCCGGATCGACAGGATCCCCTTGTCCATGAGGACTTCCACGTCCTGCGGGTCGACACCCGGGAGATCGGCCAGGATCAGGAATCGACCCGGTTCCTCCACGATGTCGACGCGCGGCGTCCACTGGCTGGTGACGACCGACGACTCGTCGGCCGACGCCTCCCCGAGGTTGAAGAAGCGCTCGAAGAGCTGCTTGAACTCGTCCTGCGCCTGCGAAGCGCCCGGACGCTGCTGCGGATACTGCATCAGGTTCATTGTCGGTCTCCGGTTCGGAATGCGGCCGTGCCGCTCCGGAGGGCTATCTAGAGCCGGGCCCGCGGGTTTCAAGCCCCCGTACTGCGCGGGCTTTACACTCCGGGACTCCCCGAACAGGACACCAGCATGATCCAGACCGGCGAACGCATCCCCGAAGTCGTCATCCAGAAGATCGGCACCGGCGGCATCGAGAAAACCGACACCCTTTCCGTCTTCGGCACCGGCCGCACCGTCGTCTTCGCCGTGCCCGGCGCGTTCACGCCCACATGCTCGGAACGCCACCTGCCGGGCTACGTCGCGCAGTTCGACGAGTTCCGCCGTCGCGGCATCGACGTCGCCTGCCTCGCGGTGAACGACCCCTTCGTGATGCAGGCGTGGAGCGCGAGCGCGAACGTGCCCGAAGGCATGCTGATGCTCGCGGACGGAAATGCCGAGTTCACGCGCGCTCTTGGCCTCGAACTCGATGCGTCGGCGTACGGCATGGGCATCCGTTCGAAGCGCTTCGCCATGCTGGTGGAGGACGGCGTCGTGCGGGAACTGTTCGTCGAGGCTCCTGGCGAGTTCCGCGTCAGCACCGCCGAAAACATGCTGGACGTCACGCGAGACGCGTGATCCGTCGCAGGACTTGATCCGGATCAAAAAAGCGGCGACCGTCCGTCGCCGAACCTGACCTCGTTCATCGGCACGCCTAAAGGTCGGCGGGCCGCCCGCGTTAAGTGTGTGTAGGCAGATCACACTGTCTTCACACTGGATATGCCGAGACCCGGCAGCGCGAGGTGCACGTGGAAGGAATCGGTGCCGCCCCCTTCGCTATCGAAGGGGAACTGACGATCGGCTCGGCGCGCGAGCGCAAGGCCGAACTTCTCAATGCGCTCGAGGCGGGCTCGCGCGTCGTTGACCTGCGCGGTGTCACCCATATCGACGGCGCGGGGCTGCAGTTGCTCCTGCTGCTGCGGCGCGAAGCCGACCTGCGCGGACTTCGCTTCGACGGCGTACTCCCGAGCCGCGCGGTCCAGCTCGCGCTCGACATGGCGCGGGTGGATCTCTGCCTCTCGCCGGTCCCGCAGGCGCGTCCGGGACTGACGGAAGCCGCATGAACGACATGCGCGCCCGCATGCTCGAGACGTTCCTCGCCGAAGCGCGCGACCTCGCCCGCGACCTGGAGGACGGACTGCGCGCACTGAAGGACGCGGACGACAGCCCGGAACTCGTGGCCCGGCTGTTCCGCGCCGCGCATTCGATCAAGGGCTCCGGGGGAATGTTCGGCCTGGCGCCGCTGGTCTCGTTCACGCACGTCGTCGAAAACCTGCTTGATCGCCTGCGCAAGGGGGCGCTGGAGCCTTCGGAGGTGCTGATTGCCGACCTGCAGGACGCCTGCGACCACATCGCCGACCTGATCGAAGTGCTGGTGGCGCGACAGTCCGAGCCGGACGCCGGCATCCTGGCACGGGATGTCGCATTGCGTGCCGCACTCGAGCGTCACGACGCGAACGTCGACAGCGCGCAGACCGCGGCACCGGTCGCGCCGCGCGCGGCCGACGACGCGTCTGGCGCCACGTCGGCACCGGTGGGGCCGGACTGCTGGCACATCTCGATCCGCTTCGGCGAGGACGTGCATCGCTATGGCATCAATCCGCTGGGCTTCCTGCGCGAACTCGCGGATCTCGGGGAGATCGTCTCGATGACGACCGTCGCCGACGCGATGCCCGCCGCCGACGCGATGGATCCGGAGGCCTGCTACCTCGGCTTCGAGATCGACCTGAACACCGACGCCGGCAAGTCGCGCATCGAGGACATCTTCGATTTCGTCGCGGACTGCAGCCGTCTGCGCATCCTGCCGCCGAACAGCAAGGTCGCCGACTTCGTCGAGCTGATCCGCGAAATGCCCGAGACCGATGCACGGCTCGGCGCCATCCTGGTCGAGGCCGGCACGCTGACCGCGAAGGAACTCGACGCCTGCCTCGGCGCGCAGCGCGACCAGGCCGACGCCGCCGGGCTCGCTCCGGCCCTCGGCGCGATGGTGGTCGAACGCCAGCTGGCCGCGCCCGCGGTCGTGCAGGCGGCGCTCGACAAGCAGGCCACGTCGCGCAGCGCGATGCAGGCACCCGCCGCGATGACCGCGGACTCGGCCTTCGTACGCGTCCGCGCGGAACAGCTCGACGAACTCGTGAACCTCGTCGGTGAACTCGTCATCGCCGGGGCCGGCGCCTCGATGCTCGCCGACCGCAGCGGCGATGCCGCGATGCGCGAGGCGCAATCGCACGTCGCGCGCCTGATGGAGGACATCCGCGACCGCGCGCTGCGCATGCGCATGGTGCCCATCGGCGAGACGTTCTCGCGCTTCCACCGCGTGGTGCGCGACGTCGGTCGCGAGCTCGGCAAGGACATCGAACTCGTCATCGAGGGCGGCGACACCGAGCTCGACAAGTCGGTCGTCGAGAAGCTCGCCGATCCGCTCGTGCACCTGGTCCGCAACGCAGCGGACCACGGCCTCGAGCGGCCGGACGCGCGCATCGCGGCGGGCAAGCCCGGCCGCGGCACGATCCGACTCGCCGCGAGCCACGAGGCCGGACAGGTGGTGATCGAGATCACCGACGACGGCGCCGGCATGAACCGCGAACGCATCCTCGCGAAGGCGCGGGAGCGCGGCCTCGTCGGTGCGAACGCGACCCCGCCGGACCACGAACTCCTGCAGCTGGTGTTCGAAGCCGGCTTCTCCACCGCGGACACCGTGACGAACCTGTCCGGCCGCGGCGTAGGGATGGACGTCGTCCGCCGCAATATCACCGCGCTGCGCGGCACGATCGAGATGCACAGCCCGGCCGGCGCCGGCACGACAGTACGCATTCGCCTGCCGCTGACGCTCGCGATCATCGAAGGGTTCCTGGTCGGCGTGGGCGACGCGACGTACGTGTTGCCACTCGACCGCGTCGTCGAGTGCATCGAGATGCCCGCGGGGGCCCCCGCGCGTCGCGGCTACCTCGAGGTTCGCGGCCATGCGCTGCCGTTGCTTCGACTGCGCGACCAGCTACGTATCGATTCCGTGGCACGGACCCGTCGCGAGAACGTAGTTGTCGTTGAATGCGCCGGACAGCGGGCCGGCATCGTCGTCGATGAACTCCTTGGCGAGCTCCAGACGGTCATCAAGCCCCTAGGACCGCTGTTCGCGGGGCTTCGTGGCGTAAGCGGATCGACGATTCTGGCCAACGGCCAAGTCGCGCTGATCCTCGACATTCCCCAGACCGTCGAGACCGCGGTGTCACTCGAGACGGCCGCGGCCTTGCCACGGGAGCTGGCCACATGACATCGAACCCGCTCCATCTCAATCACCCAAAAACGTTCTGACCCACCGCCAGTCCATCACCTGGTTGCACTTCACTCAACGCGCCTGACCCGAGCCGGCCAGCGCAAGGCAAGAAGGAATTTCCCATGCAATGGTTTCGTGACCTCAAGATCTCCACCAAGCTGTTCGCCTCGTTCGGCTTGCTCATCCTTATCCTCCTTGGCCTCGGGGCCTTCGCCACCGTCCGTCTCGCCGCGGTGAACAACGTCGCCGTCGAGATCCGGGACAGCTGGCTTCCCAGCGTGGCCGCGACGAAGTCGCTCGCCGCGGCCGCCGCGAACAGCCGCATCCAGGACTACAAGTACCTGCTCGCCACGACCGCCGACGAGCGCGACGGGGTGCGGAAGCAGCAGGAGGAATGGGCCCAGACGGTCAACTCGCTGCGGAAGTCCTACGAGCCGCTGATCACTTCGCCCGAGGAGAAGCGGGTGTACGACGACTATGTCGCGCATCTCACCGCCAACGCCGAGATGCGTACGCGCATCAACGCGCTCGCCGACGCCGGCAAGCTGCAGGACGCCAGCGCGCTGCTGCAGGGCGAATCCAAAAAAATGTACGACGAGCGTCGAGCACTGCTCGAGAACCTGGCGGAAATCAACGAAGCCGGTGCCAATGCCGCGGCCAAGCGCGGGGCCGAGGTCTACGCGTCGGCACGCACCGCGATCGTCGGCGCCATCGTGTTGGCGCTGGTCTTCGGCCTGGGCATCGCCGTGCTCATCTCGCGCATGATCTCGCGGCCGATCGTGCAGGCCGCGACGGTGGCGCGCCGGCTGTCCGACGGCGACTTGACCGTCCGCGTGGAGATCGACTCCAAGGACGAGTCGGGCCAAATGCTCACCGCGATGCAGACCATGATCGAGCGGCTGTCCCAGATCATCGGCGAAGTGCGCGGTTCCGCGGACAACCTGTCCAGTGCGTCCGAGCAGGTCGCGGCGACGGCGCAGTCGATCAGCCAGTCGACGAGCGAGCAGGCGTCGAGCGTCGAGGAGACCAGCGCGTCGGTTGAGCAGATGTCGGCGTCGATCGCGCAGAACACCGACAACGCGAAGGTCACCGACGGCATGGCCGGCAAGGCCGCCAAGGAAGCCACCGAGGGCGGCGCGGCGGTGCGCGATACGGTCGACGCGATGAAGCAGATCGCGAAGAAGATCGCGATCATCGACGACATCGCCTACCAGACGAACCTGCTCGCGCTGAACGCGGCGATCGAGGCGGCGCGCGCGGGTGAGCACGGCAAGGGCTTCGCGGTGGTCGCCGCCGAAGTGCGCAAGCTCGCCGAGCGCTCGCAGGTGGCGTCGCAGGAGATCGGCGAACTGTCGGCGTCCAGCGTGGAACTCGCGGAACGCGCCGGCCACCTGCTGGACACGATGGTGCCGTCGATCATGAAGACGTCGGACCTCGTGCAGGAGATCACCGCGGCGTCGCAGGAACAGACCGCCGGCGTCGGCCAGATCAACGGCGCGATGGGCCAGCTCAGCCAGGTGACGCAGCAGAACGCCGCGTCCAGCGAGGAACTCGCGGCCACTGCCGAGGAGATGAGCGCACAGGCCGAGCAGCTGCAGCAGGCGATGAGCTTCTTCACGCTGCAGGCGCATGCCGAAGGCCGTCGCATCGTCCGCCAGGCCACGCTCGCCACGCCGCCGAAGTCCGCGCCGCGCAAGCCCGCGCGCACCGCCGGTCGCGTCGACGAATCCGAATTCGTCGAATTCTGAGGACCGTCCCCATGAGCGTTTCCGAAAAGGCCCAGGAGTTCATGAACGTACTTCCCGGCGACGGCACGGACCTGCAGTACCTGACGTTCGCGCTCGCCGAGGAGATGTTCGCGATCGACATTCGCGGCATCAAGGAGATCATCGAGTACGGCGGGCTCACCACCGTCCCGATGATGCCGGCCTTCATCCGCGGCGTGATCAACCTGCGCGGCGCGGTGGTGCCGGTGATCGACCTGTCGGTGCGCTTCGGTCGCGCGCCGACCGTACTCGGCCGGCGCACGTGCATCGTGATCATCGAAGTCGCGAACGACACCGGCTGGCAGGACGTCGGCGTAGTCGTCGACGCGGTGTCGGAAGTCGTCGAGATCCCGGCCGGGAGCATCGAGCCGCCGCCGAGCTTCGGCGCGCGCATCCGCACCGAGTTCATCAGTGGCATGGGCCTGCTCGACGGTGGCTTCGTCATCCTGCTCGACGTGCAGCGCGTGCTGTCGGTCGAGGAGATGACGGGCCTCGCCGACCTCGCGCAGTCCGACGTCGCGAAGGCGGCCTGATGTCGGCGACGGGCGCGATCGCACGGCCGGCACGCGAGGCGGCCGCGCCCGTCATTTCGGACGCCGAGTTCGCGCGCCTGCGCGACTGGCTGGAGGCCGACACCGGCATCCACCTCAACGCCTCCAAGAAGACGCTGGTGACGAGCCGGCTCGCGCGGCGGCTGCGCGAGACGGGCTCGGCGGGTTTCGCGGGCTATCTCCGTCTCATCGAGACCGACGCTTCGGAGCGGCAGGTCGCGATCGACCTGCTTACCACCAACGAGACGTACTTTTTTCGCGAGGCCGCGCACTTCGACTTCCTTGCGGCGCGGCTGCCGGGCCTTCCGCCGGGCCGCCCGGTGCGCATCTGGAGCGCCGCCTGCTCCAGCGGCGAGGAGGCCTACTCCATCGCGATGCTGCTGGACGCCAAGCTCGGCATGCGCCCGTGGGAAGTCGTCGGCACGGACATTTCGACGCGCATGGTCGAGGCCGCGCGCGCCGCGCACTACCGCCTCGAGCGCGCCCGCGGCATCCCCCAACCGTTCCTCGAGCGCTACTGCCTGAAGGGCACCGGCACCCAGGCCGGCACGCTGCTGGTGAATCGCCGACTGCGCGACCGCGTGCGCTTCGAAACCGCGAATCTCACGGCGTCGCTGCCCGCGGTGGGCGAGTTCGACGTGATCTTCCTGCGCAACGTCATGATCTATTTCGACACGCCGACCAAGCGCGAGCTCGTCGAACGACTGCTGCGCCACCTGCGTCCCGACGGGCACCTGCTGATCGGCCATTCCGAAAGCCTCAGCGACGTGACGCGCGCGGTGCGATCGCTCGCGCCGTCCATCTACGTGCGGGCCTGACATGCCGCCCCGCGCGATCCGGGTGCTGGTCGTCGACGACTCGGCCGTGGCGCGCCGGGTGCTGCAGGCGGTGCTCGATGCCGAGCCGGATATCGAGGTGATGGGCACGGCGAGTGATCCGATCTTCGCGCGGCAGAAGATGGCGGCCGAGTGGCCCGACGTGATCCTGCTCGACATCGAGATGCCGCGGATGGACGGCCTGACCTTCCTCCGCGCCCTGATGGCGGAGCGGCCGACGCCCGTCGTCGTGTGCTCGACGCTCACCGGCAGCGGGTCGCAGACCGCACTGCAGGCACTTGCCGCAGGCGCGGTCGAGATCATCACGAAGCCGACGCTCGGCCTGCGCGACTTCCTCAACGACGCGGCCGACGGGCTGCGCGATGCGGTACGCGCGGCGGCCCGCTCGCGACCGCGCGCTATCGCCTCGCCCGTCCGTGCACGCGTTACGGCCCCGGCGTCGGCCGCCTCGCTCGCCCGCACCACCGACCGCATCGTGGCGATCGGCGCTTCGACCGGCGGCACGCAGGCCATCGAGCGCGTGCTCACCGCCCTGCCCCGGGTAAGCCCGGGCATCGCGATCGTGCAGCACATGCCGGAGCGCTTCACCGCGTCCCTCGCGCAACGGCTCGACGGGCTGTGCGCGATCGAGGTCCGCGAAGCACGCCACGGCGATCGCCTGATCCCGGGACTGGCCCTGATCGCGCCTGGCGGACGGCACATGCGCGTGCGGCGGTCGGGCGCGCAGTACGTCGTGGATGTCGTCGACGGACCGCCCGTGAACCGTCACCGGCCCTCGGTGGACGTGCTGTTCCGCTCCGTTGCGCAGCACGCGGGCCGCAACGCGCTCGGCATCATCATGACCGGCATGGGCGACGACGGCGCACGCGGGCTGCTCGAGATGGCGCAGGCGGGCGCGCTGACGCTGGCGCAGGACGAGGCGACGTGCGTCGTGCATGGCATGCCCCGCGAGGCGGTGCGCCTGGGGGCCGCGTCGCGCCAGATCGCGCTCGGCGACATCGCGCACGAGATCGTCGGGGCGCTCGCGACCGCCTGACTCACAAAGAGGAACGCCGCCCGGGGGCGGCGTTCCTTCGGACTCAGGCGACCTCGTCCGGGTCGCCCGACGCGTCCGGGTCGTGGCCCGCGACGTTCAGCACGTCGCGATCCAGAGTGGGATCCACGCCGTCCACGGGTACGACCGGCCCGCTCAGCATTTCGTCCTCCTCCTCCAGCGAGACGTCGACGCGCTCGATCGCTTGGAGGCACTCGTCCGCGCCGAGGCGGATCAGCGTGACGCCCTGCGTGTTCCGGCTCACCTGCGAGATTTCCGAGGCGCGGGTGCGCACCAGCGTGCCGCGGTCGGAGATCAGCAGCACCTCATGGTGGTCGCTGAGCTGGATCGCGCCGACAAGCTCGCCGTTGCGCTCGTTCGTCTTGAGCGCGATGACGCCCTGCGTGCCACGGCCCTTGCGCGGGTACTCGTCCAGCGGCGTGCGCTTGCCGTAGCCGCGTTCGCTGGCGGTGAGCACGTCGCCATTGCCGTCGACCACGATCAGGCTGACCACCTTCGCGCCGTCGCTACCCTCCTCGCCTTCGGCGAGCCGCATTCCGCGCACGCCCGTCGCCGTGCGGCCCATCGGGCGCACCTCCGATTCCGAGAAGCGCACGCCCTTGCCGTTGCTCGCGAACAGCATGATGTCGCGCGTGCCGTCGGTGAGCTCGGCGTTGACCAGCGCGTCGCCGTCATCGAGCGAGATCGCGATCTTGCCGCGCTGCAGGCGGAACGAGAACTCCGTCAGCGGCGTCTTCTTGACCGTGCCGTTGCGCGTGGCGAAGAAGACGTACTGGCCTTCCGCGTACTCGCGCACGGGCACCACGGCCTGCACCTGCTCGCCGGCTTCCAGCGGGATCCAGTTGATGATCGGCCGACCGCGCGAGGTCGCGCCCGCTTCCGGCAGCTGGTGCACCGGCAGCCAGAACACGCGCCCGGTGCTGGTGAACGTCAGCAGCGTGTCGTGCGTGTTCACCAGCCACAGCTGGTCGATGAAATCCTCGTCCTTCGTCTTCGCGGCGTTCCGGCCGCGGCCGCCGCGCTTCTGCGCGCGATACGCGGCGACCGGCTGGCGCTTCGCGTAGCCCGAATGCGACAGCGTGACCACCACGTCTTCCGGCGCGATGAGGTCGAGGATGTCGAGGTCTTCCTCGCTCGCACGGATCTCCGAGCGGCGCGCGTCGCCGAACTCGGCCTTGAGGTCCAGCAGCTCGGTGCGGATCACTTCGCGCAGGCGGTCGGGGTTGACCAGGATCTCGATCAGCTCGCGGATCGTTTCCAGCAGCGCGCGGTATTCGTCGGTCAGCTTTTCCTGCTCGAGCCCCGTCAGGCGATGCAGGCGCATCTCGAGGATCTGCTGCGCCTGCGTCTCGGTGAGCTGGTAGCGCGGCGTGCCGTTCTCGTCGACCAGGCCGACGCCGTTCGGCAGGTCGTCCGGACGCGAAGCGTCCGCACCGGCGGCAGCGAGCAGCGTGCTGACGAGGCCGGGCTGCCAGGTCCGGGCGAGCATGCGCTCGCGCGCCTCGACCGGATTCGCCGACGTCTTGATCAGGTCGATCATCTCGTCGATGTTGGCGAGCGCGACCGTCAGTCCTTCCAAGATGTGCGCGCGGGCACGGGCCTTGCGCAGGTCGTAGATCGTGCGCCGCGTGACCACTTCGCGGCGGTGGCGGACGAACGCCTCGATGATCTCGCGCAGGTTCAGCAGCCGCGGACGGCCGTCGACCAGGGCCACCATGTTGATGCCGAACACCGACTCCATCTGCGTCTGCTGATAGAGGTTGTTGAGCACCACGTCGGCCGATTCGCCGCGCTTGACCTCGATGTAGATGCGCATGCCGTCCTTGTCGGACTCGTCGCGCAGCTCGCTGATGCCTTCCAGGCGCTTTTCCTTGACCAGCTCGGCGATCTTCTCGATCAGCCGCGCCTTGTTCACCTGGTACGGGATCTCGGTGACGATCACGGCCTCACGGCCGTTGTCCATCGTCTCGATGTCCGCCTTCGCGCGCATGCGCACGCGGCCGCGACCGGTGCGGTAGGCCGCCACGATGCCGGCCGTGCCGTTGATGATGCCCGCGGTCGGGAAGTCGGGGCCCGGAATGAACTCCATCAGGCCGTCGACGTCGATCTCCGGGTTGTCGATGAAGGCCACGGTGGCGTCCACCACTTCGCCGAGGTTGTGCGGCGGGATGTTCGTCGCCATGCCGACCGCGATGCCGGCCGAGCCGTTCACGAGCAGGTTCGGCACCCGCGTCGGCATGACGGTGGGCTCGAGTTCCTTCTCGTCGTAGTTCGGCTGGAAGTTGACGGTTTCCTTGTCGATGTCCGCCATCAGCTCGTGCGCGATGCGCGACATCCGCGCCTCGGTGTAGCGCATGGCCGCCGCGGAGTCGCCGTCGATCGAGCCGAAGTTGCCCTGTCCGTCCACCAGCATGTAGCGCAGCGAGAACGGCTGGGCCATGCGGACCAGCGTGTCGTACACCGCCGTGTCGCCGTGGGGGTGGTACTTGCCGATGACGTCGCCGACGATTCGCGCGGACTTGTAGTACGGCCGGTTGCTGTGCGCGCCGAGCTCGTGCATCGCGTACAGGACGCGACGGTGCACGGGCTTCAGGCCGTCGCGCACGTCCGGGAGCGCACGGCCCACGATCACGCTCATGGCGTAATCGAGGTAGCTGCGGCGCATCTCGTCTTCGAGGTTGACCGGGATGATTTCGCGGGCGAGTTCCGTCATCGGGATTCCGTCTGGGGCGGGGAAACGCAGCGGGAAGCGGCCGCCCGGCAGGTGCTTTCGCACGGGGTTTGGCCGCTCTCCACGAGCGTGTCCTGAAGAGGCGAAATTGTACCACGCACGGCCGCCTGAAGCACGGGATTTCCGGCCTCAAAACAATGACTTACGCGTGGAACACGGCGCGATTCAGACGGGATCTCATGCGATGCGACCCGCAGGGCCGGCGAGGTCCTCGGCCCGCGCGATCGGCCGTCTTCGGGCAGCGCGAGTCGGCTTGCGGAAGGCCCGTCGTCGGGTCAGGAAAACGCCGCGCGCATCGAGTCCGCATCGGGACGCTCGATGACGCCCCGCTCGGTCACGATGACGTCGATCAGCCCGTGCGGCGTCACGTCGAACACCGGGTTCCACGCCTCGATCCGCTCGGCCGCGGTGCGCACCCCGCCCAGCGCGAACAGCTCGGCCGGTTCCCGCTGCTCGATGTGGATCGAATCGCCCGACGGCGTTTCGAGATCGACGGTGGACGATGGTGCCGCGACCATGAACTTGACGCCGTGGTGGCGCGCCGCGATCGCAAGCTGGTAGGTGCCGATCTTGTTCGCGGTGTCGCCGTTGGCGCAGATGCGGTCGGCGCCGACGATGACCCACTGCACCGCACCGGTCTGCATCAGATAGGCCGCGGCGGCATCGGCGATGAGCGTCGGCACGATGCCGTCCTGCTCGAGTTCCCACACGGTCAGGCGCGCACCCTGCAGCCACGGCCGCGTCTCACCCGCGTAGACCTTCTCGATGCGGCCCTGGGCGACGCCTGCGCGGATGACGCCGAGCGCGGTACCGAAGCCCGCCGTGGCGAGCGAGCCGGTGTTGCAGTGCGTGAGCACCCGGCTTCCGGGCGCGATAAGCGCCGCGCCGAGTGCACCCATGCGGCGGTTCGCCGCGAGGTCCTCGGTCGCGATCGTCTCGGCTTCGGTCAGCAGTACCTGTCGCCAGTCGCTGCCGGCACCCAGCAGCGCGCGCGCCCCACCGGGCCGACGCAGGTCGCCGACACCACCGAACGCGACGCGATCCGCGAGGCGCATGCCCTCGCGCAGGC
>NZ_BAAGAB020000052.1:0-19830 GCF_047159895.1 Lysobacter xanthus | reverse complement strand
CGCCTCCGCCGTCTTCAGCGCGACCGGGTACCGCCCGATACTGGGACAGGACCGGTGACCCCGCCGGTCGGGGGAGGCAGGTGGGCTCGCTCACGCTGGTCGACTTCGTCAATCCCGCCGGCCTGCAGGCCAAGGGCGAGAACCTCTACGCCGAAACGGGCGCGAGCGGCCCCGCGCAGCAGGGTTCGCCGGGCACGTCCGGCCTCGGCACGCTGATCCAGGGCTCGGTGGAAGGCTCGAACGTCAACGTCGTCGAAGAGCTGGTGTCGATGATCGAGACGCAGCGCGCGTACGAGACCAACGCGAAGGCGATCTCGACCGTGGACAACATGCTCGGCTTCCTCAACCAGAACCTGTAACCGGAATCGCCATGAAGATGCTCGCGCTCCTCGTCGTGCTCGCCTCCGCCAGCGGCTGCGCTACCGCGATGGGCGACGTGCGCACCTTCAAGGCCGACCCCACGGTGCCGACGCCGCAGCAGGTGCACGCGCAGATGGCCGCGCAGGCCGCCCTTCGCGCCCAGGCGCAGCAGGCGCCGGTGATGCAGCCGGTCACCATGGCCGCGCCGGCCAGCGACGGGGGCGGCTCGATCTACGCCGGCGCCACCGCCAGCGGCACCAAGACGCTGCGCCTGTTCCAGGACAACAAGGCCCGCGAGGTCGGTGACCTGCTCACCATCATCCTCGTCGAGACGACGAGCGCCTCGACCAAGTCGTCGACCGCGGTCAACAAGGCGTCGAGCATCGATCTTTCCGCGCCGACGATCGCCGGGCAGTCGGTCACCTACAAGGGCAAGAACCTGCTGCAGGTCGGCATCGACGGCAAGCGCGGCTTCACCGGCGGCGGCGACACCAAGCAGAGCAATTCGCTCGACGGCACCGTCTCGGTCACCGTCGTGCAGGACCTCGGCAACGGCAACCTGCTCGTTTCCGGCGAGAAGAAGCTGCGCCTGAACCAGGGCGACGAAGTGGTGCAGGTGCAGGGCATCGTGCGCACCTCGGACATCAGCGCCGACAACACCATCAGCTCCGAGCGCGTCGCCGACGCGAAGATCGTCTACGGCGGCCGCGGCACCCTGGCCCGCAGCAATGCGATGGGCTGGCTCGGTCGATTCTTCAATTCCGCGCTGATGCCGTACTGAGGACATCGCGATGATCCGCTCCCGCCTCCACGCCGCGTCCGCCCGCCTCTCCTTCGTGCAGGGCCTGCTCGCGGTGATCGCGATGCTTGCCGTCGGCGCACCCGCGCATGCCGAGCGCATCAAGGACCTTGCCCGCATCGCCGGTGTCCGCGGCAATCCCCTCGTGGGCTACGGCCTGGTCGTCGGCCTCGACGGCTCGGGCGACCGCACCAGCCAGACGCAGTTCACGGTGCAGTCGCTGAAGTCGATGCTCGACCAGTTGGGCGTCACCATTCCGCCGGGCGTGAACCCGCAGCTCAAGAACGTCGCCGCGGTCGCGATCAGCGCCTCGCTGCCGCCGTACGCGAAGCCGGGCCAGACGATCGACGTCACCGTCTCCTCCATCGGCAACGCCGGCTCGCTGCGCGGCGGCACGCTGCTGATGGCGCCGCTCAAGGGCGCCGACGGCCAGGTCTACGCGGTGGCGCAGGGCTCGCTGATCATCAGCGGCTTCGGCGCCGGCGGAAAGGACGGCTCGCGCATCCAGGTCAACGCCACCAACGCCGGCACGATCCCCGGCGGCGCGATCGTCGAGCGCGCGGTGCCCGGCAATCCGCAGGGCGGCGCGGTCACGCTCAACCTCAACGAATCGGACTTCACCACCGCCTCACGCATCGTCTCCGCGATCGACGGCACCTTCGGCCCGGGCCATGCACGCGCGGTCGACGGCGTCACCATCGAGATCGCGCCGCCGGCGATGGACCGCGTCGCCTTCCTCGCGCAGCTCGAAACGCTGGACGTCTCGCCCGGCGAATCGGCGGCGAAGGTGATCGTCAACTCGCGCACCGGCACCGTGGTGATGGGGGGCATGGTCACCGTGCTGCCTGCGGCGGTGTCGCACGGCTCGCTCACGGTGTCGATCACCGAGTCGGCGCAGGTCAGCCAGCCCAATGCCTTCGCGGGCGGCGACACCGTCGTCGTGCCGCAGACCACCATCCAGGCCACGCAGAGCGGCGGCCGCATGTTCAAGTTCGAAGGCGGCACGTCGCTCGACGCGATCGTGCGCGCGGTGAACGCGGTCGGCGCCGCACCCGGCGACATCGTGGCGATCCTGGAAGCGCTCAAGCGCGCCGGCGCGCTCAAGGCGGAACTCGAAGTCATCTAAAGCGCGGCCCCGCGGGGGTCGTTAACGGTTCAACCCCCTTCGACCGCGAGTCCCCGTCCGCCGCGCCGCCCTCCGGCACGCCCTTTGCATCGGTCCCGACATGCGCCTGCAGACCGCCATCGCCCTGGATCACGCCAAGACGTCCTCGACGTCGCGGCCGGCCATCGAGAAGGCGGCGCGTGAGCTGGAGACCCAGTTCGCGAGCATGCTGATCAAGTCGATGCGCGCGACCAGCAGCGGCGATCCGCTCGCCGGCGGCGACACGACGTACCGCGAGATGTACGACAACCAGCTCGCGAAGGAACTCACCAAGGGTCGTGGGCTCGGCCTCGCGCCGATGATCATGCGGCAGCTCGAACAGGGCGCCGGCCGTGCCACGACCGCACCGGTGGCCCCGCAGGCGCCCCTGCCGCTCGCGCGCCCCGCGGGCGGCTCGATCCCGCTGGCCCTGCCGGCCTCCGGCACGGGCCTCAGCCTCGGCGCCGCGCTGTCGCTCGCGCCGTCGAGCGCCGGACGCTCGATGGAGGCGGCACCGGTCGCGCCCGCGTCGACCCCGCGCGTCGCCTCGACGGCCACCGACACCGCCTGCGGCCCGCTGACGCCGCTGGACTGCAGCAGCCCCGAGGCGTTCGTGAAGTCGCTGTGGCCGCATGCGAAGAAGGTCGCGCAGGAACTCGGCGTCTCCGCCAAGGGCCTGATCGCGCAGGCCGCTCTGGAGACCGGCTGGGGCCGTCGCCTCGTCGGCGGCAACGGGCAGGTCTCGCACAACCTGTTCGGCATCAAGGCGAGCGGCGGCTGGCGCGGCAATGCGGTGACGTCGGCCACGCACGAATACGTGGACGGCGTGCGCCAGAACCAGCGCGCGAGCTTTCGCGCCTATACCACGCCGGCCGACAGCTTCGCCGACTACGCGCGCCTGCTAAGCGGCAACCGCTACGCGGGCGCGCGCGGCACCGGCGACGACACGCATCGCTTCGCGAACGCGCTGCAGCACGCGGGCTACGCGACCGATCCGTCCTATGCGAACAAGATCACCGCGATCGCGAACGGCGCCACCATGCGCCGCGCGCTCGCCGCGTTGGGAGACGCCTGAGCATGAGCGTGATGTCGACCGGCACCAGCGCCCTGCTCGCCTTCCAGCGCGCGCTCGGCACCGTCAGCCACAACGTCGCCAACGTCAATACCGAGGGCTACTCGCGCCAGCGCGTGGACCTCGAGGCACGCCCGGGCCAGTACACGGGTGCGGGCTACGTCGGTGCGGGCGTCTCGATCCAGAAACTGCAGCGCCTCGCCGACGGCCTCAACTTCGCGCGCCAGGTCGACAGCAGCGGCGAACTCGGTCGCCTGCGCCAGCTCGGCGCGTACGCCGATCGCCTCGATGGCCTGCTGAGCAATTCCACCACCGGGCTCGCGCAGCCCTGGTCGAACTTCTATGCGTCCGCGAAGGGCGTGGTCGCCGAACCGGGCTCCACCGTCGCGCGGCAGGCGATGCTGAACTCGGCCGACCAGCTGGCCAACCGATTCCGTTCCATCGACGGCCAGCTCACGTCGATGGGCCGCGATGCCGACCAGCGCCTCGCCGCGCAGGTCGACGTGGCCAACCAGCTCGCGGGCGAGATCGCGAAGCTCAACCAGCAGATCACCACGTCCGGCACGAACGCGAGCCCCGACCTCATCGACCAGCGCGACCTGCGCATCGACAAGCTCGCCGCGCTCACCGGCGCCGAGGTGGTGCCGCAGGACGATGGCTCGCTGAACGTGTTCAGTGGCGGCCAGGCGCTGGTGCTCGGCGCGCGCGCCGGGAAACTGACGCTGGCGCAGGATCCGTATCGCGCCGACCGCAAGCTGCTGTCGCTCGACACGCCGGGCGGTGCGGTGAAGCTGCCCTCGGGCGCACTGTCCGGCGAGATCGGCGGACTCATCGAATTCCGCGAGCGCGTGCTCGATCCCGCGCGCGCCGACCTCGGCCGCATGGCCACCGCCTTCGCCGTCACGATCAACGCGCAGCAGCGCGCGGGCGTCGACTACAACGGCAACCCGGGCCAGGACCTGTTCTCCATTCCGGCGCCGCCCGTCGACGCGCACGATGCGAACACCGGCACCGCGACGTTCGCGACGTCGATCGCGGACGTGGGCGCGCTCAAGGGGCCGGACGTCGAGCTCCGCTATTCCGCAGGCAGCTGGAGCGCGCTGCGCTCGGGCACCGGCGAGCCGGTGACCATGACGGGCGCCGGCACGGCGGCCAGCCCGTTCGTGGTCGAAGGCGTCGCGCTCGTCGTGTCCGGTGCACCGGCCAACGGCGACCGCTACACGCTGCGCCCCACCTACGAAGCGGCGGGCGGGCTCACGCTGATCCAGCGCGATCCGAACGCCGTCGCCGCCGCGCTGCCGCTGCGCACGCAGATCGACCCGACCAATCTCGGCGATGCGAAGCCGGGCGCGATGCAGGTGACCAACGCCACCGCCTTCGCCTCGTTCACGACCGCGCAGGTCGACTTCATCGACGCCAACAACTACACGATCGACGGCGCCGGCCCCTTCGCCTACACGCCGGGCACGCCGATCGCGGGCAGCGGCTGGTCGGTGACGCTCGATGGCACGCCGGTGGCCGGCGACACCTTCAACCTGTCGCGCACGCCGGCCCGCTCCACCGACAACGGCAATGCACGCCTGCTGGCGGGCATCGACCAGCGCACCGTGCTCGACGGCGGCAGCGCCAGCATCACCAGCGGCCTCGCCCGCATCACCGGCAAGGTCGGTACCGACGCGCAGGGCGCGCAGATGAACCTCGATGCGCAGCAGGTGCTGCACGACCAGGTCGTCGCCGAGCGCGATGCGGTCTCCGGGGTGAACCTCGACGAGGAAGCGGCCGACATGCTGCGCTACCAGCAGGCCTACCAGGCGGCGGCGCAGGTCATCGCCACCGCCGACTCCATGTTCCAGACACTGCTCGGCGCGGTGCGCCGCTAAGCCGGAGACACCGCATGCGCATCTCCACCGCCGGTCTCCACCAGCAGGGCCTCGCCGCGCTGATGCGGCGCCAGGTCGACGTCGCCAAGACGCAGCAGCAGCTCACCACCGGCAACAAGCTCACGCGCGCCGCCGACGATCCCGCCGGCGCCGCGCAGGCGCAGCGCCTCGACCATGTGCTCGGCCAGCTCGAGCAGTACGGCAAGGGTGCGGGCCTGCTGCAGAACCGGCTCGAAGCGCAGGAAGGCGCGCTGTCGGACGCCTCCGACGTGCTGGCCCGCGTACGCGAACTCACCGTGCAGGCCAACACGCCCACGATCTCCGCCGAGAACCGCAAGGTCATCGCGGGCGAGGTGCGGCACCTGCGCTCCAGCCTGCTCGCGATCGCCAATCGCGACGACGGCAACGGCCGCGCCCTGTTCGCCGGCCAGCGCGACGGCGTCACCCCGTTCGCCGACCGCGCCGGCAGCGTCACCTACAACGGCGACGACGGCCAGAACATCGTCGACGTCGCACCGGACATGGCGCTCGCCGATGCCGATCCCGGCAGCGCGGTGTTCATGCGCGTGCGCACCGGCGACGGCACGCTCGCCGCCAGCGCCGCGCCCACCAATGCAGGCGGCGGCGTGCTGCAGTCGGCGGGCGTCACCGATCCGGGCGTCTGGGCCGGTCGCACGCTCACGCTCGAATTCACCTCGCCCACCGACTGGCGCGTGCTCGACGGCGCCACCGTCGTCGGCGGCGGCACCTACGCCGACGGCGACACGCTTCAGGCTGCCGGCCTGCAGGCGCGGCTGACCGGCGTGCCGGCCACCGGCGACACCTTCACCCTGCAGGCCGCGCCGCGACAGGACGTCTTCACCACGCTCGAGAACCTTGCCGACGCGCTCGACGGCACGGCGACGACGCCGATGCAGAAGACGCAGCTCGGCAATGCGCTGCGCACGGCGCTGTCCGACGTCGCGACCGCGCAGGATCATTTCCTCGCGGTCCGCGCGTCGACCGGCTCGCGCCTGGCCTCGATCGACCGCTCCGCGGACGACCGCGCCGAGTCGAACGTCTCGCTGCGCTCCACCCTCTCCGGGCTGCGCGACGTGGACGTGGCCGAGGCGGTCAGCCGCCTGGGCCTGCAGATGACGGCCATCGAGGCTGCCCAGAAGGCGATGGTGCGGGTACAGTCACTGTCCCTGTTCGACAAGATCTAGAGTCCGGCCGCATGCCCACCCCGACTCCGCGCCCCGGCGCTCTCCAGGACGGACTCGCATGAGCGACGCGCGGACCGCCGCCGACGGCGAGGGCCTGTACGAGAAGTACATGCTCCACCACCCGGCCGACATCCGCGGTTGCCTGCGGCAGCTGGTGGACAAGCGCTGCGTGCTGCTCGTGCACGCGGCGGGCACCGAGAACGCCGTCAGCGCCGCGCTGTCCGTCGACGGCGGCACGCTCTGGGTCGACGTGCCGCGCGACCCCGCGCTGACCGAACAGCTGCTCGCCGCCGACCGCCTGCGCTTCGAAAGTTCACTCGACCGCATCACCGTTCGCTTCGCCACGGGCGCCGCGCGCCGCGGCGTCTTCGAAGGCCTGCCCGCCCTTGAAGTCCCGGTGCCGGTCAAGGTCATGCACCTGCAGCGTCGCGAATACGTGCGGCGCGAGCCGCCGGGCACGCTGTCCTGCCTGCTGCCGGTGGACGCCAACGGGCAGCGCCGCACCGTGCGCGCGAGCATCGCCGACATCGGCGGTGGCGGCCTGGCCGTGTTGACGAGCGACGATGCCTCGCTCGACCTCAACACCGGCGACCTCTTCCCTGACGTCGTTCTGGAGTTGCCCGAGCAGGAGCCGATGTCGGTGACCCTGCGCGTGCAGCATGCGCAGCGCATCGAGCAGAACGGCCGCCGCGTCTGGCGCGCCGGCTGCAGCTTCGTCGACCTCACCGTGCAGGAGCAGGCCCGCCTGCTGCGCTACGTGATGCAGCTCGATCGCCTGCTGATGGCGAAGTCGCGGGCCGACTGACCGCCCGCGCAGGCCCGGTTACGGACCCGGCGGGGCCTCCATCTGCCCGCCCGCGTCGCTTGGCGACCACCCGCGGCGGTGCGACCGTCCTCACGCGCAAGCCGTGCCAGCTGTCACGTTTTGATCGTGTATGCTCCGCTCGCGCCGCATGCCGCGGCGCACTACAGGGGGCTCCAATGATTTCGACTTTTATCCGCGGCCTGCGCCGCGGTCTGGTCCTGCTTGCGCTCATGCTCGCGGCCAACAGCGCGTTCGCCGCGCGCCTGGTGTACATGGGCGGTCACTCGCTCGACGGTGCGCGCCTGGCCGCGCTCGGCCATACGCTCGCCGTTGCCGGTCCGAGCGACGGCAACTGGACCGCCGTGCTCGCTGCGGCGCCGACGAGCTACGACGCGATCATCGTCGGCGAGGCCAGCCGGAACGTCGCGCTGCAGCCGACGACGGTCACGGCGATCCGCAACTACGTCGCCAACGGCGGCCGCATGCTGGTGGTGGGTGATCACTTCGGTTCGGTGTACTTCATGAACACCGTGCTGGGCTACGCCACCTCGGCCGCCTACGGCTGCGTTTCCGACAGCTCGATCGGTGGCACGAAGCTCACCGCGGCGACGGGTACGTTCGCCATCGGCCCGGCGTCGCTGACGAACGAGTCGTGCACGAGCGCGCTCAACCTCGCGTCCGTCCCCGTCGACATGCGCACGGTCTACGGCACGGCCGGCACCGCGCTGGTCGCCCAGTCCACGGGCGCCAAGCGCCTGACCTGGCTCGGCTGGGACTACTGCTGCTCGAGCACCCAGCAGCAGGGCGACGACTGGTACATCGTGCTCGACAACGCCGTGCGCTTCTCGGGTTTCTTCACCACGTGCTCAGCAGAAGGCTTCACTGGCACGCAGCTCACCATGTGCCGCCAGGTCTGCGAAACCGCGAGCCTGTCGACCTCGGCGCGCGCCGGCATGGTGAAGATCTACAACGCGCTTTACGGGCCGGCGCCCAGCTGCCCCTTGCTGCAGACCGCGTCGCTGTCACCCTGACGCGAGAAACACCGCATCGCTGAAAGAGCCGGCCCAGTGCCGGCTTTTTCTTTTTTCGCGCGGTGCAGCGACCCATTCCGGTGCTCACCAGCGTGACGCATGGACGTCGCCCCGCACGAAACCTCTGTGCACCGGACGCGAGCGGCCATCACGCAGAACGCTCAAACGTAGGCCTGGCTCGCCGATACCGATGCGCGGCTCTGCGGCCTGCGCGGCGGATCGCGCATCGATAGAAATCCTCAAGGTTTCCGATGCGCTGCCGAACGCGCGGGCGCATCCGGCGAGATGCTCGTCACATCACCGCAAAAAAATGCTTGACGCGCGCAAGCGGCCTAAAGCGCCACGCGGGAGTGCCGTTACTCATCCCAGCAGCGGCGAAGGCAATTCCGCCGAACCCTGCAGAAACCGGCCCGAAAGGCTTTCGCCGCCCCGCCGGATCCTCTACCAGGAGACAAGCAAATGTCCGTTATCAACACCAACGTGATGTCGCTCAACTCGCAGCGCAACCTGGCGACCAACAGCGCCAGCCTCGCCACGAGCATCCAGCGCCTGTCGTCGGGCCTGCGCATCAACAGCGCCAAGGACGACGCCGCCGGCCTCGCGATTTCCGAGCGCTTCAGCACGCAGATCCGTGGCCAGAACCAGGCCGCCCGCAACGCGAACGACGGCATCTCGCTCGCGCAGACCGCCGAAGGCGCCCTGGGCGAGATCGGCAACAACCTGCAGCGTATCCGCGAGCTGGCCGTGCAGTCGGCCAACGCCACGAACTCCGACTCCGACCGCGCCGCGCTGCAGAAGGAAGTCGGCCAGCTGAAGTCGGAAATCGACCGCGTCGCGTCGCAGACCGAGTTCAACGGCCGCAAGCTGCTCGACGGCTCGTTCACCGCGCAGGCGTTCCAGGTCGGCGCGAATGCCGGCCAGACGATCTCGGTCGACAGCATCGGCAGCGCGCGCACCAGCACGCTCGGCGGCTACCAGGGCTTCTCGCAGCAGGTGAGCCTGGCGGCGACCGCCTCGGACACCGCGAGCGCCAAGGTCATCACCGTCGGTGGCAGCACGTACAACCTCAATGCGGCCGACGATGCGAAGGCCCTCGCCTCCGCTCTCAACGGCGCCGGCATCTCGGGCCTCACGGCCAGCGCGTCGACGACGACGTTCGGTGGTGCCAACGCCTCGAACACCGGTACCGCCGGCAACGCCGACCAGATCACGATCAACGGCAAGGCCGTCACGGTCACCAAGGGCGCCGATGCGGCCTCGAGCCTGGCGAACGCCCTCACGGCGATCAACGCGCAGTCGTCGGTCACCGGCGTCAACGCGGTTCAGAACGGCACGAAGATCGACCTCGTCGCCGCCGACGGCCGCAACATCACCACCAGCTTCACGTCCGGCGGTGCAGCCGACTCGGTGATCGGTGACTACGGCCTGGCCGCGGCCGGCACGAAGGGTGGCACGCTCGACATCTCCTACAAGGCCCCGTCCGGCACCACTGGCTCGTTCGCCTACACGTCGGGCTTCACCGCTGCCTTCAGCAACCAGACGATCGCCTCGACGGGCGTCGCGGTCGGCGCCATCGACATCTCGACGGTGGCCGGTGCCAATGCCGCGATGAAGTCGATCGATGCCGCGCTCGACACCGTGAACGGCTCCCGCGCCGACCTCGGTGCGGTGCAGAACCGGTTCTCCTCGGTCATCAACAACCTCAACACCTCGACCGAGAACCTGACCGCCTCGCGCAGCCGAATCCGCGATACCGACTACGCCAAGGAAACCGCCGAGCTGTCGCGCACGCAGATCCTGGCGCAGGCCGGCACCGCGATGCTCGCCCAGGCCAACCAGGCGACGCAGGGCGTGCTCAGCCTGCTCCGCTAAGCGCTCCGCGGTACGCAAGTCCGACCCACCCCGGGAGCGCGAACGCGCTCCCGGGTTTTTCCGTAGGAGAGCCGCATGCCCGACGTCGTGTCGATCGCCCCTGCCGCTGTTCCCGCCGCGCCGGCCGCCCGGCCCGTGGCGCGTGCGCCCGCTACGTCGCCGCCCGCGACACCGCCGCGCGTGCCTCCCACTCCCGAGGCGCTCCAGCGCCAGCTCGACGACGCGCTGGCCGACGCCGACACCTCCCTGCGCTTCCGCGTCGACCGGCAGTCCGGTCGCATCGTGGTGGCGGTGGTCGACCACAACGGCGAGGTCGTCCTGCAGGTACCCGACGAGGCCGCGCTCGCGGTCGCACGACATCTCGCACGCAGCGGATCGCTGCTCGATCTCAAGGCCTGAGGCCGCTCAAGGCAGAGGCCCGGGCGCCGATAACCCTCTTGCATGGCAGGCCCGCCATGTCGTGGAGGAGCGATGGCAACGTCCAGCATCGGAGCCGGTAGCAGCATCGACGTCAACACGCTGGTGACCCAGCTGGTGGCCGCCGAGCGCGCACCGACCGACCAGCGCATCGCCCGCGTCGAGACCACGACGAAGGCGCAGATCTCCGCATTCGGCGCGTTGCGCAGCGCACTGTCGGGCCTGCAGGGCGCCCTCAAGCGCTTCGATGGCGACGGCGGGGCGCTCGGCCGCAAGGTCACCGTCGGCGCCGATGCCGGCTTCACCGCCACCGCGTCGACCGAGGCCCGCATGGGCAGCTACCAGGTCAGCGTCGAGCGCCTGGCCACCGCCCACCGCCTGCAGTCCGCACCGGTGGCGACCAATACCCAACTCGGCTACGGCCGCCTGTCGATCGCGGTCGGTGCCGGCACGCCCGTCGCGGTCGACATCGCCGACGGCAAGGGCTCGCTCGCCGACGTCCGCGACGCGATCAACCAGGCGATGGGCGGCAAGGGCGTGACGGCCACGCTCGTCCGCGGCGATGCCGGCGACGTGCTGTCGCTCTCGTCCACCACCGTCGGCAGCGCGGGCGCGATTTCGATCGCAGCGTCGGGCGGCGACGGCGGCCTCGGCGTGCTCGCCACGTCCGGCGGAACGCTCACCACCGTCGCACCGCCGACCGATGCGCAGATCATCGTCGATGGTGTCACGCGCACCGCCAGCGGCAACACGCTGGCCGGCGTCATCGACGGCATCACGCTGAACCTCAGCAAGGCCGTGCCCGGCCAGAAGTTCTCGCTGGACATCGCGTCCGACGCCAGCCCGTTGAAGGCGACGCTGCTCGGCTTCGTCAGCGCCTACAACACCGCGATGACGCAGATGCGCACGCAGAGCGCCTCCGGCGGCGAAGGCAAGGCGCCTGGCGCACTCAGCGGCGACGCCGCGCCGCGCACGATGATGCAGTCGCTGCGCGGCACCGTGGCCGGCAGCTACGCGAGCCTTTCGGCCCTGGGCCTGAAGACCGCGGTGGACGGTTCGCTCTCGCTGGACGGCGCCACCTTCGACAAGGCGATCGCCGCCGACCCCGAAGCGGTGACGCGCCTGCTCGGCGACAAGGCGACGCTCGGCGTCGCCCTGCGTGGGTCGCTTGACGGTTTCGTCGGCCCGAAGGGCATCGTCGAGAGCCGCAGCAATTCGCTCAACGACCGCATCAAGTCGATCGGCCGCGACAAGGAGCGCCTGGACACGCGCATGTCCGGCATCGAGGCCTCGTACCGCCGCCAGTTCACGCAACTCGATGCACTGATGTCGAAGATGCAGAGCACCAGCAACTACCTGTCCCAGCAGCTTTCCGCGCTCGCCTCGAGCAGCAACTGAATCCGGTCCCGCCATGAGCCTCAACGCCTACGCCCAGCACTACCGCCAGACCGCCGTTTCCAGCGCGGTGCTGGACGCCGATCCGCATCGCCTGGTCGCGCTGATGTTCGCCGGCCTGCGCGAGCGCCTGCAGCTCGCCGCGGCCTGCATCGACGCCGGCAACGTCGCGCGCAAGGGCAAGGCGATCACCGAAGCGTCGACGATCGTCGGCCACCTCGACGGCTCGCTGAACCTCGAGGCCGGCGGCGAAATCGCGCAGAACCTGTCGGCACTCTACGACTACATCCAGCGCCGCCTGCTGGAAGCGAACATGAAGAACGACACCGCGGCGTTGCGCGAATGCGATGGCCTGGTGGCGGACATCCAGTCCGCCTGGGACGCCATCGCACCGGGTGCCGGCGCATGACCGCCGTGCAGCTGCCGTCGCAGGCCATCCGCGCCTGCATCGCGGCCGGCG
This sequence comes from Lysobacter xanthus, assembly GCF_047159895.1. Classification (NCBI taxonomy): domain Bacteria; kingdom Pseudomonadati; phylum Pseudomonadota; class Gammaproteobacteria; order Lysobacterales; family Lysobacteraceae; genus Lysobacter; species Lysobacter xanthus. Next base: position 7,390 of record NZ_BAAGAB020000052.1, on the reverse strand, counting down.
ACTTCGAAGGCGCGACGGCGCTGCTCGTCGAGCACGAGGCGCAGCTGCGCCAGGTCTTCGAACACGGCTCCGAAGCGGAAAAGGCGTGTCGTGAGTCGTGGCTCGAGCTCCTTGCCGCGCAGCGTGGCCTGATCGAGGAACTGCGCGGTGCCCGCGACGAAGCGTCGCGTGCGCTCGAGCGCATGGGCCGCGATCGTCGCGGCATGGCCGCCTATCTCGACGGCGCCGGATGACACCGGACGCGGCGCGCGACGCGATCTTCGGCGAGTCCATCGCCAGCGAGGACCTGCGCCCCGCCGCCGTACTGGCGCCGCTGCCCGACGCCGCCCAGCGCGCGGCGCTGTCGCGCGCCGAAGCACTGATGCGCGCGCTCGCGCTGGTCGACGAGGCGCGCCCCGACGAGTCCGACGAGTCGGGCGGCGATCCCGCGGTGCGCCGGCTCGAAGCGAAGGTCGACCTGCTCGTCGGCCTGGTGAGCGCGCTCATGTCGCGCGACCAGGTCGCCGACCTGCCGCGCCCGCTGCACTGGTCCGCGCGCGGCGCCGCGATCGACGCGGCCGAAGGCGAAGCGCCGGCGCCGGGGACGGCCGTCGTGCTGCGCCTGCAGCCCTCCGACACGCTGCCCGAGGCGCTGCTGTTGCCGGCGCACGTCCTTGCCGTGGAGCCGCACGCTGGGGGCGCACGGCTGTGGCTGCGGTTCGCGCCGCTGCCCGCGACGCTCGAAACGCTGCTCGAACGCCACCTGTTCCGCCTGCACCGCCGCGCGGTGGCCGAGCGTCGGCGCCAGCGCTGACGCCGGCTTGTCGCCTCCGCAGCGCTCGGCTACGGTGCGTTCGACTCTCCCCGGAACCTCCACGTGCGCGTCCTGCTCTGCGACGACCACATCCTCATCCGTGCCGGCCTGCGCCGGCTCGTCGAATCCTTCGACGGGATCGAGGTCGTCGGCGAGGCGTCGAACGCGGACGAGGTGGCGATCCGCACGCGCGAGCTGACGCCCGACGTCGTGCTGCTGGATCTGTCGATGCCCGGGCGGAACGGCTTCGAGGCGCTCGACGAGCTGCGGCGCATCGCGCCCGACAGCGCCGTCGTGATCATGTCGATGCATGACGACGCCACGCACGTCCGCGAGGCGCTGGCGCGTGGCGCGAGCGGTTTCGTCGTCAAGGAAGCCGCGCCCGGCGAGCTGGAGATCGCGCTGCGTGCCGCGGCATCCGGGCAGATGTTCCTCAGCCCGCAGGTTTCCGCGGCCGTGCTCGGGGCTGCCGCGCCCCGCCCGCGTCGGGGCGACCCGGCCGCGCTGCCGCCCCGCCAGCGCGAAATCCTCGCCGCGCTCGGCAGCGGCCGCACCACCAAGCAGATCGCCGCCGACCTCGGCATCTCAATCAAGACCGTCGAAACCCACCGGGCGCGGCTCATGGAAGCACTTGGCTGCCGCAATGCGGTCGAGCTGGTGCGGGCGGCCGTGCAGTGGTCCGACCGTGTCCCGCCGGGCGGCCCGCACGGGGCCTGAGCGGTCGTCGCGCGTTCATGTAGCCGAACGCCCGTGCCCCGGCTTTTCGGACGCCGGCACAGTTCGCGCCGGAATGTCGACGCCGTCGTCGGGGCGTCCCCTACCGACCCCACGCCGCCCCGGCCGCCGACGTCGGGATCGTCCCGATCCGGACTCTGGCACGCATCCTGCACGATGCAGTGCAGGATTCATGCCGTCATAACAACCGTCCGGGGAGAGGCTCAATGAAGGCGTCGGTGCGTGCGCAGATGTCGCAGTCGCTCAACCTGACGCCGCAGCTGCTGCAGTCGATCCGGCTGTTGCAGCTCACCGCGCCCCAGCTCGAGATGGAACTGCGCCAGGCGCTGGACCGCAATCCGATGCTGGAGCTGGACGAAGGCGACGAGGTCGGGGAGACCGACGCCGATGGTCACGAGTCGGCGGCGGACGAGGCGGCATACGAGGCGGCGGCCTGGGATGAGCTCCCCGAACCGGCCTTCCTGTCGGGCATGAGTGGCGGCGTCTCCGTGGGGGACGACGACGCCACCGCCCGCATCGCGGCGGGCGTGTCGAGCGACTGGCGCCTGCGCCTGCTCGACGAGCTCCGGCTCGACTGGAAGGCGGCGGACCTCGCGCTCGCCGCCTGGTGGCTCGATCGCACCGCCGACACCGGCCTGCTCGAGGGGGAGCCGGACGCACTGGCGTCCGAGGGCGCCGCGGAGCTCGGGGTCGGGACGAAGGCGCTGGAGATCGTGCGCCAGCGCCTGCTGCACGGAGACTGGACCGGCCTCTGCGCGGCCGATGCCGCCGAGTGCCTCGATGCCCAGCTCGCACGCCGTCCGGCCGATGCCGACCGCGACCTCGCGCGTCGCATCGTGCGCGAGCATCTGGCCACCCTCGCCCGCCACGACGGCCGCGCACTCGCCGCGGCGCTGGGCTGCTCCGTCGAAGCCGCGGACCGCGCGGTCGCACTGATCCTCTCGCTCGACGCCTGTCCGGTGCCCGACGCGCCGCGCGAGGGCGACGACCACATCGTGCCCGACGTCGTCGTGCGCAAGCTCGGCGGCGAATGGCGCGTGCTGCTCAACGGCCGCACGCTGCCGAAGGTGCGCATCTCGCCGCATTGCGAGGCAGGGCTGTCGCGCGCGCCGGGCGACGTCAGCGCCCTGCGCGGCCTGCTCGACGAGGCGCGCTGGCTGGTGCGCGGCATCGCGATGCGCAACGACACCCTGCTGCGCACGACCCAGGTGCTGGTCGAGCGCCAGCGCGCCTTCCTGGAGCAGGGCGAGGAGGCGATCGCGCCGCTCACCCTGCGCGAGGTCGCCGATGCCATCGGCATGCACGAGTCCACCGTCTCTCGCATCACCACGGGCAAGTACATCCAGACCCCGCGCGGCACGTTCGAGCTCAAGCGCCTCTTCGCCGTCCGGCTCGAAGGCGCCGAGGTCTCCGGCGCGGCGGTCAAGGCGATGGTCAAGCGCCTCATCGACGCCGAGCCCGCCCACGCCCCGCTCGCCGACGAGACGATCGCCGGCCTGCTGGCCCGCCAGGGCGTACGCATTGCGCGCCGGACGGTGGCAAAGTACCGGGACCAGCTGGACATCGCCCCCGCGCGGGCGCGCCAGCGCCCCGTCGCCGCCGTTGCGGCCCGGTAAGGATTCGAGGAGAACGGAATGCTGAGCGTCCTGCTGGTCGACGACCACGAAGGTTTCATCAACGCGGCCGTGCGCCACCTGCGACGGCTCGACTGGATCGAGATCGTGGGCTCGGCGGGCAACGGGATCGAGGCGATCGCCCAGTGCGAGGCGCTGCGTCCCGACGTCGTGCTGATGGACCTCGCGATGCCCGAGATGGGCGGCCTGCAGGCCACGCGGCTGATCAAGGCCCAGGACGCCCCGCCCTACGTCGTCATCGCCAGCCATTTCGACGACGCCGAGCATCGCGAGCACGCCCTGCGCGCCGGTGCCGACGCCTTCGTCAGCAAGCTCTCCTACATTCACGACGTCATGCCACTGCTGGAGAAGCTCGCCGGCCGCAGCACGGGCGCGGAGGCCGGAGCGGCCGGATGAGCGAGTCCCGCATTCTGGTGCTGGAGGGCGACATGGCGCGTGCCGAGCGCGTCGCCACCCTGCTGGAATTCATGGACTTCACCCCGCGTCTCGTGGCCGACGCCGCGGACCTCGATCCCGCGCGCGCCAAGGCGAGCGACTGGGTGGCGATCGTGGTCGGCGAGGTCGGCAATGCCGATGCCTGGCTGAAGTTCTGCGACTGGCTCTCGCGCCAGCCGCTGCATCCCCCGCTGATGCTCCTGCCCGGGCACGAGGAGCGCGCCGCCTGGCGTGCGCTCGTGCATCCCGATTCGGTCTGGCCGCTCGACTATCCGATCCGCCGCCCGCAGCTGCAGGAAGCCCTGCGCCGGGCGAGCCTCAAGCGCATCGACGACGAGGAGCGCGCGGACTCGCAGAGCGTCGGCCCGACCGGCAGCTCCGAGGCGGTGACGCGCCTCAATCGCATGATCGACCAGGTGGCCGGCTTCGACACCACCGTTCTGATCCTCGGCGAATCCGGCACGGGCAAGGAAGTCGTCGCCCGCACCATCCACGAACGCAGCAAGCGCGCCGACAAGCCCTTCGTCGCGATCAACTGCGGCGCGATCCCGCCCGACCTGCTGGAGAGCGAGCTCTTCGGCCACGAGAAAGGCGCGTTCACCGGTGCGCTGACCCAGCGCAAGGGCCGCTTCGAGATGGCCGAGGGCGGCACGCTGCTGCTCGACGAGATCGGCGACATGCCGATGGCGATGCAGGTGAAACTGCTCCGCGTGCTGCAGGAGCGCACGTTCGAGCGCGTCGGCGGCACCCAGCTGTACCACTGCAACGTGCGCGTGGTCGCCGCGACGCATCGCAACCTCGAGGAGCAGATCGCCAAGGGCGGCTTCCGCGAGGATCTGTACTACCGCCTCAACGTCTTCCCGATCGAGATGCCCGCGCTGCGCGAGCGCACCGAAGACCTGCCCGACCTCATCGCCGCCATCACCCGCCAGCTCGCCGACAGCGGCCGCGGTCGCGTCTCGCTGACCGGCGAAGCGGTGAACGTGCTCAAGCATTACCACTGGCCCGGCAACGTGCGCGAGCTGCACAACCTGCTCGAGCGCCTCGCGGTACTGCATCCGAACGCCCAGGTGCGCGCGGCCGACCTGCCTGCGCGCTATCGCGCGGGTGTCGGGGACCTTCCCGAAGAAGCGCCCGCGACGGTCGCGGCGACTCCGCCCGTCGCGAAGCCGATGCCCGTCGCGGCGGCCGCGCCTCTCGTCGACCCGTCGAACCTCTCGCCCCGTGCGACGCTTCCACCCGAAGGCCTCGACCTCAAGAGCCACATGGCCGAGCTCGAGCTCGAACTCATTCAGGCCGCGCTGCAACAGGCCAACGGCGTCGTCGCCCATGCGGCCCCGCTGCTCGGGCTGCGCCGCACCACGCTCGTCGAGAAGCTGCGCAAGTACGGGATCGAGCGCGACAGCGATTGACGGCAGCTGCTGCGGTTTGCCTCGATCACGATTGCGCTCGTCCGGTCTTCGGGCGGTCACCGCATTGGATGTGCGCCTGTTGATGCCCAGTCGAGCTCGGTTGCCCTCGGAGCCTCGTACCGCAGACGCGCGTGATGCGCACGCTTCCGTTGCTGGTCGTCGCAACTGAATCGGACCGGTCCGGGAGAAACCGTGCAGCGACGCGATCCGGGCGCTGTTCGCGTCCAATGGTCGGGCGCGACAACGGCACCCGAGGTACCCGTCTGCAAACGGTTGACCCGCCGCGCCGAGGAGCACGGCGACTACGGGGCCCTGCGAGCCAGAACGCGACGAGATATGGCCGTCGTGAAGCGGAGCGGGAGGCACCCGCCACGGCGGCACGTTCGACCTCTCGCTAGAAGTCCCGATCCAGCGGGCTCAGTACCGCCCCTGCACCCCGCCCCAGGACATGCGTGTAGATCTGCGTCGTGCCGAGGTCCTTGTGGCCCAGCAGCTCCTGCACCGTCCGGATGTCCTGCCCCGCCTCCAGCAGGTGCGTCGCGAACGAGTGGCGCAGCGTGTGGCAGGTCGCCGGCTTCGCGATGCCGGCGAGCATGCGTGCGCGCTTGACCGCACGTTGCAGTGCGCTGTCGTCGAGATGGTGGCGGTGCGTGCGTCCCGTGCGGGGATCGACCGACCGTTGCGCGGAGGGAAACACGAATTGCCAGCCGGTCTCTCGCGCCGCCGACGTGTACTTCTTCGCGAGTGCATGCGGAAGCCGCGCCTCGCCGAAGCCGTCCGCGAGATCGTGCCGGTGCAGCATCGATGCACGTTCGATCGCGCGCCGAAGGTCCTCGCGCAGCGTGCGCGGCAGCGGCACCCGGCGATCCTTGTCGCCCTTGCCTTCCCGGACGAGGATCTCCCCGCGCTCGAAGTCCACGTCCTTGATCCGCAACCGCGTGCATTCCATCAGCCGCATGCCCGTGCCGTAGAGCAGCGACGCCATCAACCGCGTCGGCCCGTCCATGGCCGCGAGCAGCCGATCGACCTCCGAGCGCGACAGCACCACCGGCAGGCGACGCGGGCGTTTTGCACGCACCACGTCCTGCATCCACGGCAGCTTCAGGCCGAGCACCTCGCGATACAGGAACAGAAGTGCGGCGAGCGCCTGGTTCTGCGTGCCGGAGGCGACGTCGTCGCGGGCCGCGAGGTCCGTCAGGAACCGTTCCACCTCGCGCCCTCCCAACTCGTACGGATGCTTGCGGTCGTTCGCGAGAATGAAGCGCCGCACCCAGCTCACATACGCGCGCTCCGTGCGGATGCTGTAGTGGCGCAGACGTACCCGTTCCCGAACCTGATCGAGCAGTCGAGCCCGCTGACCCGGCGTACGCGCCGGAGGCGGTACGTCGCCGCGCCACGAGTCCCCGAACCACTGGACGTTGTCGTCCCCTTCGTTGCCTTTCGGATGCGAACCGACTCCGTTCACCGCCCGGATCTTGGCGGAGGTCGGGTCCGGCATGCAGACGCTCGCGCCGGACTGCCCGCGCGTGGAGCCCCTCGGTCCTCCGCCGGCCCCGGCGGCCTTCGTGCGGCGCCCGTACCGATCGTCCCGCTCCTCGCCGATCCGAAATCCGAGCTTCGAACCAATGCACCGGTAAATCATATTCATGGCATCCATGCCGTCCATCCGCCCCAACACCGCAGTAGTGATGTGCCAACGATGGCAGCTCAGGCTTCCTCGGTAACTAGGACTTAGGAAATGCGGGCTGTCGGAACTTTCCGAACTTGAAGGGCTCGCCTTACAGCGCCAGCGGCGCGGCGCCAACTCGTTACCGAGGCGCGCGCAATGCGAACCCGCCCCTTCCTGGCAGCTAATGTTGTGAGAGCGCGGCCGACGGCGAAGTTACGGAGAACACGTGAAATTTTCCGCGCTCACCTGTTCAGCACCTGCAGACGACCGTGTTACCGTCCCATTAGAGAAAGCTAGTCGGTGTTAGCGCCCACGCCGGGATGCAATGCGGTTGTCGGGCTAATCGCTCCTCGAACTCCTTAGCTCACGGCCACATCGGCTTGCGGGTTCACGGCTGCAAGCTCGCGCCGCTCGCATTTTCCAAGCCTCGGACGTTGCTCGAATGGCGGCGCCAACTTGCCGGCCACATCCATTCCCGCGTCGTCACCGTCCTCGCCGTTCGGCACGCCTGCGGCGCCCCGCTCCGTCTATCTCGCCGGTCTCGCACTTCGTGCCAGAATCCGGCCACGTGGAGCAGCGGGTCAGCATCCCGGCGCGTGGGCTCTAACAATTCGTCCAAGCCGACGCCACTTCGTGGCGCGGCTTAACTCAGGTGTTAGGCGCGCTCTGCCGAAGCGACGCATATGGAGGTGTCATGGTCTGGCTCGCTGTC